>DAIOXD010000005.1:1684-20444 GCA_036758145.1 Candidatus Limnocylindrales bacterium | reverse complement strand
CAGGTACTGACGCGTCACGAGCAGCTTCTGGAGGGCCGAATAGGCGGCCTTGCGGACCTCGGGGGTCCCCGGCCCACGAGCCGCCGAGAGCAGGGCGTCGAGGGCCGGGTCCTGCAATCCGATGACGTTCGAACCGCCGGTCACGGTCTGGCTCGAGGCGAGGAGCGGATAGAGGTCGGGGTCGAGGCCGATCGTCACGTCGCCGACCGCGGCGCTGAACTTGCCCGTCGACAGACGGTCGGTGACGAATTCGCCCGGCGGGAGCGGCACGTGCGTGGCGAGGAGCCCGAGCGCCTTCCAATCGGCGGCCACGACGTCGGCCGCGTCGTACGCCCCGGGGTTGGAGGCCTTGTCGGGGCTGATCAATTCGATCGTGAGCGGCGTCTTGGCCTTGGGCAGGTGCCAGCCGTCGGCGGCGAGGGTCCAGCCCGCCGCCTTGAGCCCCGCGGTCGCGACCTTCGGGTCGTATGCGACGGGTGCTCCGGCGCCCGGGTCGTACAGCACGGACGACGGCGGGATCGCGCTGTTCGGAAGGTTGGCCGCGATCGCGAATGCCGTGCGGATGAGGCTCGCGCGATCGATCGCCGCGAGCAGTGCCGCACGAACGGCGGGATTCGCGAATTCGGGATGACCCGGTCGCAGGTTGAGCAGGACCGTGGTGAGCGTCGAGCCCGGGTAGTGGATCGATCGACTGTCCCGGGCAAGGGCGAGCTCGCTGGTCAGCTCCGGCGAGAGCCCCGAGGCGGCGTCGAGCGCGCCCGAGCGGTAGGCCGCGGCGAGCGCGTCGGGCTGGTCAAAGAAGCGGAACTCCATCCCGAGCAGGTATGGCACCGGCCGGCTCGGGCGCTCCGCGGGCGGGAGCGTGGCGAGCGAATCGGTCGAGATGGGCGACGGGGCCGCGGATGCATCGGGCGGCATGAGCAGCGAGGCGGCCGGGATGAGATCGGCGCTGTCGGCGTCGAGGCTGGCGACGGCGAACGGTCCGGACCCGATCGGCTGCCGCCCGAACGGATCGTCGGCCAGCCCGGCGACGGGGACGCCGGCCAGGATGTGCGCCGGCACGATCGGCTGGGTCGCCGCCTGGAGGAAGCCACCGAGCGGCGTCGCCAGCGTGAAGACGACCGTCCGCGAACCATCGGTCGTGACCGTGACCTCGTTCCACGAGCGGGCCCCGGGCCCCGTGTAATTCGGATCCTGGAGGACGTGGATCGTGAACGCGACATCGTTGGACGTGACGGGATCCCCGTCGTGCCAGCGGATGTCGTCGCGCAGGACGAAGGTCCAGACCCGACCGCTCGGATCGACCGTCCAACGCTCCGCGAGGTCGGGCACGATCGAGCCGGACGGTCCGTTCCGGACCAGGCCGGAGAAGACCAGCGCGACCAGGTCGCGGTCGGCCTGGCTTCGAGCGGAGAGCGGGCTGACCGAGACCGGCCGGCCGAGGACGCCCTCGCGGTACGGCCGCGCGACGGGTAGGCCCGGGCTCGCATCGGCCCCCGGCACGTTCGAGGCGGCCGGTGTCAGGTACGGGATGCCGACGAGTCCCGCGATGAGCGCGAGCAGGACGACAAGGGTCCCGACGACGAACGAGTCGGTGCGGGTCATCGAGCTCCGAGTGAAACGGTCGGTCGCGGTGGGCCGCCGCGGCCCCGGATCAGGCGCCGGTGGCGGTGGCGGGGGCGAGGATGAACGCCGCCAGCGCGAAGATGATGAACAGGACGAGCAGGACGATGGTGAACTGCCAGAGCCGGCGTTCGACGCCACGCCGGCTTCGATAGACGGCGGAATCGCCGCCGAACGTCCCGGACAGGCCGACCCCGCGAGCTTGCAGCAGGATCGCGATGATGAGCGCGATGCTCACCAGGATCTGGCCGATGGCCAGGAGGGGGTTCACGAGTCTAGGCTCCTCTGGACGCTTCGGCGACGGATGCTATCACAAGATCCGGGACCGACCCGTCATCCCCTCCCAGCGCGGCAGGCCGGCCAGCTGCAGGATCGTCGGTGCGACGTCGGCGAGCACGCCATCGGCCAGGGTCAGGCCCCGTGCCACCCGACCGACCACGACGAGCGGGACCGGGTTGAGCGAATGGGCGGTGACCGTGCGGCCCTCGGGATCGCGGAGCTCGTCGGCGTTGCCGTGGTCCGCGGTGACCAGCAGGACGGCACCCGGTGCCCCGGGGTCGTCGGCATCGACCGCCTTGACCGCAGCGGCGACCCGGGCGAGACAGGCGTCGACGACCTCGAGCGCCTGGATCGTCGCGTCCCAGACTCCTGTGTGGCCGACCATGTCCGGGTTGGCGTAGTTCGCGACGATGAAGTCGTAGCGGCCGGACCCGATCGCCTCGACGAGCGCGTCGGTGACGCCCTCGGCGCTCATCGCCGGCGCGAGGTCGTAGGTGGCGTCCCGGACGCTCGGGATGAGCCGGCGCTCCTCGCCCGGATAGGGCGTCTCGACGCCGCCGTTGAAGAAATACGTGACGTGCGCGTACTTCTCGGTCTCGGCGACGTGGAACTGGCGCCAGCCGGCCTCGGAGAAGGCCTGCGCGAGCGAGCGCGCCTCCTCCGGCGGGAAGGCGACCTCGACCGGGAGGCCGGCGTCGTATTCGGTGAGCGTCACGACCAGGAGATCGGTCGGCGCCGGCCGGCCGTCGGGCGCGGCCCGGTCGAAGTCGTGGAAGTCCGGGTCGGCCAGGGCATGGGTCAACTGGCGCGCCCGGTCGGCCCGGAAGTTGGCGTGGATGACGGGGTCGCCCGAGCGCATGACGCCGTCGACCCCGTCGACGACGGTCGGTGCCACGAACTCGTCGTTCTCGCCGCGGCCATAGGCGGCCTCGATGGCGGCGGTCGCGCTCGGCGCGTGCTCCCCCACCCCGTGGACGATCGCGTCGTAGCCCCGCTCGACGCGGTCCCAACGCGAGTCGCGGTCCATCGCGAAATAGCGACCACCGACCGACGCGATGCGCGCATCGGGGTGCGCCGCCACCAGCCGGCGTTCGAGGTCGGCGACGAAGCCCAGCGCCGACCGCGGCGGCGTGTCGCGCCCGTCGAGCAGGGCATGGATCCGGACGCTCGGGACCCCGAGCCGGGCCGCCAGCTCGACGATGGCGATGAGGTGGCGGTCGTTGGCGTGGACGCCGCCCGGGCCGATGAGGCTGATGACGTGCAGCCGGCCGTCCGGTCGGGCCGCCCGGCGGCAGGCGTCGAGGAGGGTCGGGCGCTCGAAGAAGCTGCCGTCGGCGATCGCCGCATCGATGCGCGGCAGGTCCTGGAGGACCGGCCGACCCGCACCGAGATTCAGGTGGCCGACCTCGGAGTTGCCCATCTGGCCGGCCGGCAGCCCGACCGCCTCCTCCGATGCCTGGAGCGTGGCGTGCGGCCACTCCTCGAAAAGGCCCCGCCAGGTCGGCATCCGGGCGGCCGAGATGGCGTCCGCCGCAGGGTCCCGACCGATCCCGAAACCGTCGAGGACCACGAGCACGATCGGTCGGGGCCGGATCGCTTTCGTCCCCGGGTCGGGATCGCCAGGGCTCGAGCCGGGTCGGGTCACGCGGCGCCGCGGGCCGCGGCGGTCAGCCCGGCCCTGGCGACGATCCCGGCCATCTCGTCGGGTTTGAGTGAGGCGCCACCGACGAGCGCGCCGTCGATCGAGGGTTCGGCCAGGAACTCCCCGATATTCGCGGAGGTGACGCTGCCGCCGTAGAGGACCGGGACGGCGTCGGCGTCGGTGCCCCAGCCGAGATCGGCCAGGACGCTGCGGATCAGGGCCGCCATCGTGGCAGCGTCCTGGCCGGTGGCATGCCGGCCCGTGCCGATCGCCCACACGGGCTCGTAGGCGATCACCAGCGGCGCGCCGCCGAGGACGTCCGATCCGTGGTCGCCGAGGGCCCCTCGCAACTGGTCGTGGACGACCGTCTCCTGGCGCCCGGCCTCGCGCGCGTCGAGGTGCTCGCCCACGCACAGGATCGGACGCAGGCCGGCGTCCGCGGCACGCCCGAGCTTGCGGCCGATGAGCTCGTCGGTCTCGGTCGGGTCGCGGCGACGCTCGGAGTGGCCGACGATGACCCAGGTCGCGAGCCCGACCAGCATCGGTGCCGAGATCTCGCCGGTGTAGGCGCCCTGCAGCTCGTGATGGACGTTCTGGGCACCGACCGCCACGTCCGGGTCGTCGTCGGCGAGGGCGTCGCGGACGGCCGCGAGGCTGACGAACGGCGGACAGATGACGCGGGTGACCCCCGGGGCGCGGGTCCGGGCCGCGATGGTGCGCGCCAGGTCGCCCGCGTCGGCCGGGGTGGTGTGCATCTTCCAGTTGGCCGCCACGATCACGTCCCGCATCCGCGGAATCATGCCAGAGCCGGGTGGCCCGGATCCGCGCCGGCCGGGTACAGCGCCTCCGCCTCCTCGAATGTGGCCAGCCGCTCCAGCCGCTCGAGGGCGCGCTGGACGGCTGAACGATGGATCTCGAGCCGTTCTGCGAGTTCCGCCAGGCTCGCTTCCGGCGTCTCGCGACGGGCGGCCGCGACGAGCCGCACGATGTACGGCTGGCGTGGCAGGCGCCCGTCCGCGTCGAGCGTCGCGATCGCCTCGAGTTGCCGGCCGGCCGCGCTGACGGCGCGCTGGAGGTTCGCCGATTCGGCGTTGAGGACGCGATTGAGCTCGCCGCGGAGTGCCCGCGAGACCTGCCTTGCTTCGACCTCGAGGAGCGCCCCGGACGCCCCGATCCGGCGCAGGAAGGTCCCGACCGCTTCGCCGTTCTTCGAGGTCACGACCCCGCGGCCGCGACGCAGGCGCCACGAGACCGGCAGACCGAAGGCCGTCAGACGCGCCACCAACGTTGGTGCCTCGTCGGGATCCACCACGAACTCGAGATGGGTCCGGCCCCCAGCGAGGCTGAGCGAGCCCCGCGCCAGGAACCGGCCCCGGAGCCAGGCGGACCGGCAGTGCTCGGCCGCCGACGCCCAGCTGAACGCGCCACCGGCACTCCCCTCTCCCGAGCGCCGAAGCCGGTGAGCCAACCGACCGACCGAGGCTTCACGCCCGCTCGGCTCCGGCCCGAGCCCGTCGACCTCGGCGATCCGGTCGCACGCGCGCGACGGGTCGATCGCGGCCAGCTCGTCGCGCAGGGCGGTGACGAGGTCGCGCTCGGACCGCGTCACTCAGGCGCTCCGGCTCGCCGTCCGACCCGTGTTGCGACGCCGGATCCCGGCCTCGCTCTCGAGCGCGTGCATGACGGCGAGGGCCAGGCGCGCCGGGTCGTGGTGGTGCGCGTTCTCGGGGTCGATCACGTCGTCGAGGACCAGCCTGGGCACCGGGACGACCGCCGGCGGCCAGCGCAAGCGCACGGATTCCGGTAGCGCCGCGTCGCGATCGGCGCCTGCCGGGGCCGGTCGCGGCAGCAGCCGATTGTTGGCGAGGACGACGTCGATCAGATCGGGGCTGGTGTGGGCGACCAGCGCCTCGACGTGCGCGGCGAGGTCGAAGCCGGCCGTCTCGCCTTCCTGCGTCGCGACATTGCACACGTAGATGCGCGGCGCGGTGGCGGCCAGAACGGCGTCGCGGATGGCCGGGATGAGGAGGCTCGGCAGGAGGCTGGTGAAGAGGCTGCCCGGCCCGAGCACGATCAGTTCGGCATCGGCGATCGCGGCCAGCGCGTCGTCCGATGCCCGGACCTCGTCGGGGGTGATCCAGACCCGCTCGATGTCGGACGTGCGCATCACCTGCGACTGGCCGTCGACGATCGCGCCGCCAGCCACCTGCGCGTGGAGGGTGAGCGGCGTGGACGAGACCGGCAGGACCCGGCCACGGACAGCCAGGATCCGGTTCATGAGTCGGATGCCGTCCTCGAAGTCGCCGCCTTCGACTGCGGTCATCGCCGCGATGAGCAGGTTTCCCAGCGCATGGCCGGCCAACCCGTTGGCCCCGCCCGACTCGATGCCGGGGAATCGGTACTGGAGGACCTCGCTCATGAGCGGCTCAGCGTCGGCGAGGGCGACGATGCAGTTCCTGATGTCGCCGACGGCCGGGATGCCGAGCTCCTCGCGCAGCACCCCCGACGATCCTCCATCGTCGGCGACGGTGACGATGGCCGTGAGATTGCTGGTGTGTTCCTTGAGGCCGCGCAACAGGGTGGACAAGCCGGTCCCACCGCCGATGGCGACGATCCTGGGCCCCCGCGCCAGGAACCGCTTCTGGTAGATGAGCTCGACCAATGGCTGGTCGGGGTCGGGCGCCCGCAGCGCATCGGTCAGGACCCGGACCGTCCGGTAGGCCCCGAAGCCGACCAGCACGACCCCGACGCTGCCGGCGATGAACCCGCGCACCGCGAAGGGCAGGAACTGGAGCGTCAGGAAGTCGATGAGACCGCCGGCGAGGCCGCCCGGTGCGTAGTCCCGGGTGATCTGGCGGAGGAAGTGCGCGAACGCGACCGCGAGCAGCAGGAGTCCCGCAAAGACGACGAGGAGCCAGCGCTTGATGCCGATCCCGGGGGTCAGCCAGCGCCGCAGGTTCATGCTCGGTCGAGCTCGCGATGGAAGACCGAGACCGGACCGTAGTCCTGCTCGCGAAGCCAGGCGGCGACCTCCTCGGCGATGACGATCGACCGGTGGTACCCGCCGGTGCAGCCGATCCCGATGGTCAACCGCGTCTTGCCCTCGGAGATGTAGGCGGGGATCGTGAAGTCGAGGAACTCGTGGAGGTACGCCAGGAATCGCGTCGCGATGGGCTGGCCGAGCACGAACGCGCGGACCTCGTCGCTCATGCCTGAGAGCGGCCGGAGATCGGCGTCGTAGTAGGGGTTCTGCATGAAGCGCACGTCGAAGACAAGGTCCGATTCGAGCGGCACGCCGAACTTGAACCCGAAGCTGATCAGCTGGAACGCGAGCTGGTCGGCCCGAACGTCCGTGGCGAGGGCCGCGAACAGCCGCTCGCGGAGCTGACGCAAGGAAAGATCGGAGGTGTCGAGGACGACGTCGGAGTCGCCACGGACGGAATCGAGGCGACGGCGCTCCTCGGCGATGGAGTTGGCGATGCCCCGCGATTCGCCGAGCGGATGCCGGTGACGGGTCTCGCTGTAGCGTCGGATCAGGGCGTCGTCGCTCGCCTCGAGGAAGAGGACCCGGGGTCGGATCCCTCGGCCCTCGAGCGCGCCGCGCATGGCCGCCAGCGCCAGGGTCGGGTCGCCGGCCCGGACGTCGAGGACGATCGCTACCCGCGCGAACCTGGTGCGGTCCGCAGAGACGAGCTCGGCCAGATCGGGCAGCAGCTCACCGGGCAGGTTATCGACGACCGTGTAGCCGAGATCCTCGAAGAGCTTCGCCGCGGCGGTCTTGCCCCCGCCGGACAGGCCGCTGACGATGACGACGGCCGGCTCGCTCACCGCATGCGGCGACGTCCGGGCCTCCGGATCCTGGGCCGAGGCGGCCTCCTCGGTCACCGCCCGGTGCGCCGGATGAAGAGGAGCGTCAACTCGAACAGGATGTACATCGTGCCGCCGAGGACGAGCGGGCTGACCAGGTCGCCGCCCGGGGTCGCGACCGCGGCAAAGACCGAGATGCCGAGGATGATCATCCGGCGCGAGTCGCTGAGGCGCTTCGAGGTGACGATCCCGACCCTGGACAGGCCGACCAGCAGGATCGGGAACTCCATGATCAGCCCGAAGACGAGAAAGAGCGTGGTGACGAAGTCGAAGTACGAACCGGCCGCCGGCTGGGCGCGCAGGCGGTCGTCGGTGAAGCTGAACAGGAAGGTGATCGCGAAGGGCAGGATGACGTAGGCGATGACGACGCCGATGGTGAAGAAGACGAGCGCGAGCGGGATCCATGGTCTGATGGTCCGGCGCTCGTCGGCGGTCAGCCCGGGCGCCACGAAGGCCCAGATCTGGTAGAGGATCACCGGCATCGCCAGGATGATCCCGACGACGATCGAGATCTTGATCTGGATGACGAACGCGTCGCCCATCCCGAGCACCTGGAGCGGCCGCCCGCCGAGCGGCTCCATCAGGAAGTTCCGGATCGGGACGGCGTAGAGATAGCCGACCACCGAACCGACGGCGATCGCCAGGATCGACTTGAAGAGGCGCGACCGCAGCTCGCCGAGGTGATCGACGAGGGACATGACCGTCCCGTCGCCTGGCGCGGCGGAAGGCGGTGGGTTCGGTCCGGGGTCGGGTGTCGAGGGACGCCCCGTGACGCCCGTCTCGAGCAGGGCGTCGGCGTCGGCCATGGTCGGCTAGCGGACGACCGGCTAACTGACGACGGTGGACGAGTCCGAGGGAGTAGTCGCGGGCGTCACGGCAGCGGGAGCCGGGTCGACCGCGGCCGGCGGGACGACCGGGGCCGGCGGGACGACCGGGGCCGGCGCGACGGGAGACGGTGCGACGGGAGACGGTGCGACGGGTGCGACCTGCGCAGGCGTCGCCGGGAGCGGCGAGGTGTCGACGTCGACCTTGACCGAATCGGCGATGTCGGTCGAGGCCTTGCGGAACTCGCGGATGCTCTTCCCGAGCGAAGCCCCGACCTCGGGCAGCTTGCCCGGACCGAGGACCAGCAACGCGATCACGAGGATGATGATGAGCTCTGGGGCTCCGATGTTCGGCATCTCGGTGCTCCTGTGATGACCGGAATCGAGCGATCCGACCCCTGGTGGATCCCTGGATCCGCGGGACCGTTCGTGCGGCGGCTAGGGTAGCACAGGGAGCCGCGAAGCCCAGTCCCGGGCGGCCTCGGCGAGGCGCTCGCCGGGATCGTCCGGACCGCCCGATCCCGGTTCGACGAGCGCGGCCCCGCTGATGGCCCGTGACACGTTGACGAGCAGCCCGCCGCCGATCCGCGAGCCGGCCGGTGACGCCGAAGCAGGCCCGTCGCGAAGGACCGGCTCGATCTCGCCGCCCTGGGCCCCGATCCCGGGGACCAGGATGCCCAGACCCGGGGCGACCGCCCGGATAGCGTGCAGCTCGGCTGGTGCCGTCGCCCCCACGACGAGCCCGACGGTCCCGCCCGGGCCCCAGCCCGTGACATGCCGGGCGACGCGGACGTGGAGCGGCTCGGCGGGCGCGCCGAGCGCCGGGTCCTCGGCCACGGTGAGGTTCTGGAACTCGGCCGCGTCGGGGTTCGAGGTCCGGCACACGACGTAGGCGTAGCGGTCGAGCCGCTCGAACAACGGCTCGAGCGCGGCTCCGCCGGGATACGGGTTGACCGTGACGGCGTCCGCCCCGAGCCGGTCGAACAGGGCGACCGCGTGCCGCGCCGCGGTCGAACCGATGTCAGCGCGTTTGGCGTCGATGACGACCGGGATCCCGACCGGGATGTCGGCGCGGATCCGTTCGAGGGCGGCCAGCCCGGCCGAGCCGAGGGCCTCGAAGAAGGCGAGGTTCGGCTTGATCGCCGCGGCGTACGGTCCGGCGGTCTCGATGATCAACCGGACGAACCGTTCGACACCGGCGACGTCGGGCGAGAAGCCGCGCGGGAGTGCCGCGGGGTCGGGATCGAGGCCAAGGCACAGGACGCTGCCGACCGCCTCGGTCCGCCGCGCGAGGCGGTCGAGGTACGACTCGGTCAAGGCACAGTCGAGCCGGCGGTGGTCGGTACCGCGGTCACGACCGGACTTGGCGTCGGGGCCGGGAGCTGGTCCGTTGGGACGAACCAGCCGGGTCGCGACTCCCCATCGAGGCCGGACACCTCGGTCAGGGCGATGACGTCCTTGACGGTCCAGTTCGGCGCGTCGCCGCTGAGCCTCGCCAGCTTGAGGTCCACGATCTGGCCCTGGATGTGGAGGAACGCGATCGCGTCCCCGACCGGCGACCAGACCGGTGCCCACGATGCGCCATCATTGGTGACCCGCAGCAGCTCGCGGCCGCTGGTCGCGTCGAGGATGACCAGGTCGTTGCCGAAGCTGCTCGTCTTGGTGGCCGCGACGTACCGCCCGTCCGGGGAGAAGGCGGGTTCCAGGTAGCCCGGACCGGTCAGCGCCCCGGCCTTCTTCTTGCCGACGTCCCAGCGCCAGATGTCCGGCGTACCCTTGGCGCCGTCGCGGCCGTTGCGAACGTAGAGGAGGACCTTGCCGTCGGGCCCCCAGGCCGGGTCCTGATGCCCGAGCGGTGCGGTCTCGGTGAGCCTCGGGATCGTCGTCTGCTTGGTGGAGGTGTCGTAGAACTGGAGGACGACGTCGCTGCGCGATGGGTCGGGACGGTCGGAGACCATGGCCAGCGTGTGCCCGTCGGGCGAGAGGACCGGCTCGCGGATCCAGGACTGCCAGGCATAGCCGTTCTTGCTTACCTTGCCGCTCACGACCTGGACCGGGTCGCCACTGCCGTCGGCCTTGATGCGCATCACCGACGGGATGGTCAGCTGGTAATCGCGCCGGACTCCGAGGACGGGCCAGCGGCCGGTGCCGTTCACCGTCCGGATGAAGTAGATCCACCCGCCGTCGGGCGACCACGATGGCATCGAATCGTTGCCTGTCGTCGTGAGCTGGCGCGCCTGCTTGCCGGTCTGGACCCAGATGTTGCCGGCCTTGGCGTAGACGAACGAGCCCGGGACCGACACGACCTCAGGTGGCACGACGACCACGTTCGGGGGCGCCGGGGTCTGGAGTTGCCCGCCGGTCCCGCCGGTACCGCCAGAACCGCCCTTGCCCCCGACGAACGGCACGCCACCCTGGAGCAGGTCGACCGTGATGAGGGCGATGACCAGCAGCCCGGCGATCGACAGGGCCGGTGCGAGCCAGCGGCCGCCCGGCCGGATCCCCACCGGGAGGCCAGGCGAGCGGCTCACGACGCGTTCCCGGCGAGGGCCGGTTCGGCGAGGCGCCCGGAGAGGAGCGTCACCGACTCGGGATGGCCACCGGCTGTCGCGACGTCGCGGATATCGAGCTGGAGCGATTCGAAGCCGCCGAACGTGCGGCTCGTGAGGCGCGCGACGACATCGAGTCGGTCACCCTCGTGGACGGCTTCAGCGATGTCCGGCCGTCCGAAGGCGATCCCGTCGAGGACGTCGCGCTCACGCCGAAGCGTCAGCTGGCTATGGCCGCCGGTCGCGGCGCGGACCCGGGTCACCGTCAGGCCGAGGACGGCGACGAGCGGATCCGCGTTGCCCGGCCCGCACGGCGCGAGGCGAGCCAGCTCGCGATAGAGGGCGTAATCGACATCGGCCGCGGGGAGCGCGAGGTCGATCGCGATCGAGACACGCGGATCGGGCGGCGCTGTCGCGTCGGCGAGTCGGAGGAACCGCTCGCGAAATGCATCCCAGCGTTCGGCGGGGAGCTCGAACCCGGCTGCCCCGGCATGACCGCCGTACCGGGTGAACAGATCGCCACATGCCTCGAGCGCGGCGCCGAGGTCGAGCGACCCATCGCTCCGGCACGAAGCCCGAACGACATCGCCAAGGTCTGCCCCGACGACCGCCGGGCGACCGTGCTCCTCCGCGAGCCGGGCGGCGACGAGCCCGACGATCCCGACGCTCCATGGGCCGCGCACGACCGTCGCCGAGGCGCCCTGACCATCGCCCACTGCGGTACGTGCCTCGGCCACGGCGGTCTTCATCAGGTCCCGGCGGGTCAGGTTGGCCGCCTCCAGCGCATCGGCGTACGTCCCGGCCTCGGCTGGATCCTGGGAGAGCAGGAGCCGGGCGGCTTCGAGCGCCTCCCCAACCCGACCGGCGGCGTTGAGACGGGGCGCGATCGCGAAGGCGACGGTCTCGAGGTCGACCGCGGCGGGGGCGATGCGCGCCCGCTCGAGGAGGGCGGCGATCCCGGGACGTGGCGCTCGACGGAGGCGCTCGAGACCGAGCCGGGCGATCGCGCGGTTCTCGCCGACGACCGGCGCCACGTCCGCCACGGAGCCGATCGTCGCCAGGTCCGTGAGCTCGAGCGCTGCCGCGGGCCCACCGGGTTCATCGGCCAGCAGCAGCTGCGCGACCTTGAACGCCACGCCACTCCCCGCCAGGCGCCGATCCGGGTAGGTCGAATCGGGGCGATGCGGGTTGACGATCGCGATGGCGGCCGGGAGGACCGCCGGGACGCGGTGGTGGTCGGTGACGATGACATCGAGACCGCGCTCGTTGGCAGCCGCCACCTCCGCGACGCTCGTCGTCCCGCAGTCGACCGTGATGATGAGGCTCGACCCGGTCGCCACCGCGGTGTCGAGCGCGGCCATCGACAGGCCGTGGCCCTCGTCGAGCCGACTCGGGACGTACGGTTCGACCGCCACGCCGAACCGACGCAGCGCGAGGGTCATGATGGCCAGCCCGGTCAGGCCGTCCGCATCGAAGTCGCCGAAGACGAGGATCCGCTCGCCGCGATCGCGGGCGAGCCGCACGCGCGCCAGCAGCCGGTCGGCGTCGGGGAGTCGGGCGGGATCGTGCAGCCCATCGAGCGGATCGCCGAACCAGGCGACCAGATCGTCACCGGTCACGACGCCGCGGGCGGCGAGCAGGTTCGCCAGGCGGCTGGGGATGCCGTGCGCCGCGGCCGCCGAGATCGCGGCCGGGGACGGCTCGACCGTCTGCGGGAAGGTCCATCGAAAGCGGGGTTCGACCACGGGGTCAGGATGCCACGCGAGGCTGCACCGCGGATCTACGGGCCGGGTGCGTCGCTCGCCTCAGGATGCCGCGCGCCGGGGTCGAGGTGTGCGGGCAGCCATCAGCCGGCCGTGCCGACGGTCATCCCAAAGCTGCCAGTCCACGAGGAGTGGTGCGGCCACGAAGATCGACGAGTAGGTCCCCGAGATGATCCCGATGAGCAAGGCCAGGATGAAGTCGCTGATCGCCGCTCCGCCGAACAGCAGCAGCGCCAGGAGCGTCAGGACCACGGTCAGGCTGGTCATGATCGAGCGTCCGAAGGTCTGCAGGATCGAATGGTTGACGATGTCGGCGAATGGCTCGCCGGCATGGCGCGCCTTGTTCTCGCGGACGCGGTCGAACACGACGATCGTGTCGTGCACGCTGAAGCCGATGACGGTCAGCATCGCGGTCACGAACAGGGCGTCGATCTCGACGTGGAAGAACGTGCCGAGGATCGCGAAGGTGCCGACCACGACGATGACGTCGTGGAGGAGCGCGACCAGCGCGGTCACCCCGAACTTGACGTCGCGGAAGCGGTACGTGATCCAGAACATGATCCCGATCGAGCCGACGATGATGAGCTGGATCGCGACGAAGATGAGGTCCGAGCTGACGACGGCGCCGATGGTCGTCAGGCTGCGCTGTTCGGCGATCGGCCCGAGCGCCTTCTCGAGGGCGGCCGCCACCTCACCGAGCTTGCCGACGGTCGGGATCTGGGTGTTGCCCGCGGGTGGCGCCGGCGAGGAAGAGGCCCCCGGCGACGCGGCGCCCGACGCGGCCGGTGAGCCTGACGGAGCGGCCGAGGCGGACGGGGTCGGCGATGCCGTCGGCGTCGCGCTGGGCGTCGCGCTAGGGCTGGGGCTCGGGCTCGCGCTGGGGCTCGGGCTCCCACTCACGACGGCGCTCGCGCTCGGCGCCGGACTCGCCGAGGTGCCGGCACTGGCGGCCGGTGAGCCGCTCGGCCCCGCGGACGGT
Source organism: Candidatus Limnocylindrales bacterium (assembly GCA_036758145.1). GTDB lineage: Bacteria > Chloroflexota > Limnocylindria > Limnocylindrales > CSP1-4 > SPCO01. The sequence goes on along the minus strand of DAIOXD010000005.1, from coordinate 6,918 downwards.
GTCGGGGTCAAGTCGATGAGCCCCGCGATCTGCTCGGTCTTGATCTCGATGAAGCCCGAACCGGTCGTGACCGCGACCGCCTGAAGACCCTGCTGGGCGAAGACCCCCTCGACCTGGTCGGGCGTCACGTTCGGGTCCTGGAAGCGGATCTCCCACTTCGTGCCACCGGTGTAGTCGATGGTGAACTGGAGCCCGGCGTCGGTGACCGGCGTCAGGAGGATGAAGAAGAGACCCGGGACGGTGATGATGAGGGAGAGGAGATAGAACCAGCGCCGTTTGCTGATGACGTCAAACACGCCCGCGCGCCTCGCGTCTGGACGAAGGCCGGACGGCACCGAGGGCCACGAACTCGTCATCGCGCAGGCCGTAGACCGACGGCTTGCGGGCCCATTCCTGGCGGACCACCCAGCGCAGGACCGATCGCGTGACGACGATGGCGCTGAACATCGAGACGAGGACGCCGAGGATCAGCACGAGCGCGAAGCCGCGGATGACCGACGAACCGAGCGCGTACAGGATCGTCGCGGTGATGAGGCTCGACACGTTCGAATCGAGGATCGAATTCCAGGCCCGGTTGAAGCCGGCTTCGACGGCGGCCGGGAGTGACTTGCCGACGCGCAGCTCCTCCTTCATCCGCTCGAAGATGAGGATGTTGGCATCGACCGCCATGCCCACCGAGAGCACGAAGCCCGCGATCCCGGCGAGGGTGAGGGTGACCGGCACCAGCCGGAAGATCGCGTACATCACGAGCGTGTAGTAGATGAGCGCAAAGCTCGCGACCGCCCCCGGCAGCCGGTAGTAGATGAGCATGAAGGCGAAGACCAGGGCGATGCCGATGAGGCCGGCGAGGACCGTCTGGGTCAGGAACTGGCTGCCGAGTGTGGCGCTGATCTGCTCGCTCGAAAGTTCCTTGATCGGGAACGGCAGCGAGCCGTACTTGAGGATGGTCACCAGGTTCGTGGCGTCCTTCGCGTTGAAGCCCGCCAGCCCACCGCCCGTGATCTGCACGTTGCCGTTGGGGATGGCGTTCTGGATGACCGGCGCCGAGACCACCGCCCCATCCAGCGTGATCGCGAAGTAGGCGCCGACGTTCTTCGAGGTGTAGTCCGCGAACAGCGATGCGCCCGTCGACTTCAGCACGAAGTCGACCGCGGGGCGGCCGTTCTGGTCGGTGCCGACCGTCGCGGATGCGACCTGGTCGCCACCGAACAAGGGCGGGTAGGTCTTGAGGTCGAGCGTCTGGCCTTCGGTCACCTGGGTCGACCCGAGTGGCACGAAGTCGAGCTGGCCGGTCTGGCCGACGAGTTTGCGGACCGCCTCAGGATCGGTGACGCCCGGCAACTCGACGACGACGCGGTCGGCGCCCTGGGTCGTGACGACGGGCTCGGAGACACCGGTCGTGTTGACCCGGCGCTCGACGATGTCCTTGATGACCGACATGTCTCCGGCGCTCGGTGACTTGCCGTCGACGGCGACCGCCTGGTATTCGACGCGGAGGCCGCCGGAGAGGTCGAGCCCGAGCTTCGTCTCGACCTGGCGCCAGCTGCCGTCGGCGCTCGAGGAGTCGGGCAGCGTCAACCCTGGGACGAAGTCGATGACGAGCGCAAGGATCCCGATGAGCAGGATGAGGATCGGACCGGCTTTACGCATCGAGGCGGGATATTACACGGAACGGTCGTGAACCGCCCCGGTCGTGCTCATCCGGGCGACCCTCAAGCCTCGAGCGTCGCCTTGATCCGAGCGGCGAGCGAAGGACCGATCCCGGGGACGGCCGCGATCTGTTCGACCGGCGCGTCGCGCACTCGCTTGATCGAGCCGAAGACCTTGAGCAGCTCCCGCTTGCGCTTCGGCCCGACCCCCGGCAGGTCGTCGAACGCGGAGCGGACGGTCCTTCGCGCGCGCAGGTCGCGGTGGTAGGTGATCGCGAACCGGTGCGCCTCGTCGCGCAATCGCTGGACGAGATAGAGCGCCGGTGACGTGGCGGGCAGGAGGATCGGATCGGTCCTGTCCGGGAGGAAGAGCTCCTCGCGCTCCTTGGCCAGTCCGGCCAGCGGCATGTCGTGCAACCCGAGTTCATCGAGGACGGCCTTCGCCGCGCTGACCTGGCCCTTGCCACCGTCAACGAGGACGAGGTCGGGCATCGCCCAGCGACGAGCCTCCTCCACGCCCTCCTCCCCCGCCCGGACGGAGCGGAATCGGCGGCGCAGGACCTCCTGGTGGCTGGCGAAGTCGTTGGCGCCCTGGACGGTCTTGATGCGGAACCGGCGGTACTCGCCCGAACGTGGCTTGCCGTCCTCGAAGACGACCATGCTGCCAACCGATTCGCTGCCCTGGAAGTTGCTGATGTCGTAACACTCGATGCGCGCCGGCGGGCCGGGCAGGCCGAGCGCCTCGGCGAGTTCATCGAGAGCGGCCAGGGTCTTGCCGTGGTCGGCCATCCAGCGTGCCTGTTCGCGGGCGAGCGTCTCGCCGGCATTGCGGGTTGCGAGGGCCATCAGCTCCCGCTTCTCGCCGCGCTGCGGCACGCGGAGATGGACGGGGCCGCCGCGCCGCTCGGCGAGGAACGGCTCGATGACCGCGGTGTCGCCGATGACCGACGGCACGTAGACCTCGCGCGGGATGGAGCCCGCGCGCGCGTAGTACTGCTCGATGAAGCTGGCGAGCACCTCGTCGTCGGTCGCCTCGCGCGCGGCATCGAGCAGGAAGACATCGCGCCCGATCATCTTCCCGTCGCGGATGACGAAGAGCTGGATCGCCGCCTGGTTGTCCTGTCGGGCGAGCCCGAGGAGGTCGAGCTCGGTCTTGGCGAAGGCCGCCATCTTCTGGCTCTCCATCGTCCGCTCGATGGCCCGGATCTTGTCGCGCAGGCCCGCCGCCTTCTCGAAATCGGTCCGCTCCGCGGCGGCCGTCATCTCGCCCTCGAGCGCCTTGACCAATGTCTCCTGGCGACCTTCCAGGAAGAGCTCGACCTGCTCGATGTCGGCCCGGTAGTCCGCCTTCGAGATGGCCGTGATGCACGGGCCCTGGCAGCGCTTGATGTGGTACAGCAGGCACGGCCGCTGGAGCGCCCGGACGCCGTCCTTGATGTCGATGGTGCAGGTCCGGAACGGGAAGAGCCGGCGGACCAGGTTCATCGATTCGTCGACGCTCGACGCGGACGCATACGGTCCGAAGTAGCGACTCCCGTCGTTGACCAGCTTGCGCGTCCGTTCGACGCGCGGGAACTCGTCGCCCAACGTGACCTTGATGTACGGGTAGCTCTTGTCGTCCTTGAGCCGGACGTTGAAGCGCGGCCGGTAGCGCTTGATCAGGTTGGCTTCGAGCAGGAGCGCCTCGGACACCGAGTCGGTCTGCGTCACCTCGACGTCGACGACGCGGTCGATGACGCTCCGGATGCGATGGACCTCGCCGCCGGGAGCCTGCTTCTGCCAGTACGAGCGCACGCGAGAACGCAGGCTCTGCGCCTTGCCGACATAGACGACGTCGCCCCGGGCGTCCTTCATCAGGTAGACGCCGGGCTTGTCGGGGAGCTTCGCGAGGGCGGATCCGAGTTCGGGGGTCACGGCCCGATGCTATCGCGAGACGCGCCCGGACGCCGAGGAGCCCCTCACGACGAGGGGCTCCCGATGTTCCGCTACGAACTCGCCCGAGGCGAGCCGAGCGTCACTGGGCGGCGGCGACCGCCGCGTCGATCAGGGCGTTCGCCTGAGCGATCAGGTGCCTGGCGCCCTGTTCGTTGATGGCCGTCCCATGGAAGGCCGAGCCGTTGAGCAGGACCTTCATCTTGGTCGCCAGCGCATCCCGCTGCGAGGTCCAGCTCGCGATCTGGGCCTGAAGGGTGGTGTACGTGCTGTCGTCCGAGGTCGAGCCGCTGGCGAGCGCCTTGGTCGACACCGCGAGAGCGGCCATGCTGAACCGACCGAACGACGCATTGAGCTGCTTGTACGTGGCCGCCAACTTCAGCCACGTCGGGTTGTGAGCGTGCACCGCGGCCGGGATGGCCCACGGCTGCATGATCTCGGTCACGACTCGGCCGTCTAGGACGTTGTCGTCGGTGAGGCCAGTAAGCGCCAGCATGGTCGGTCGGACGTCGGTGTGATCCGTCCACACGTCACCGACCTGCCCGGCCGCCTTGACACCTGGTCCCACGTAGCCGACCCAGGTCGAGGCGATCTCGTCCTGGATGTCGCCGTGGTTCCAGGCGAAGCTCTGCGAGGTGCGCGCCGGGATCGACGCGCAAGCGGCGGGCGTGAGGCAGGTCCCTGACCCGGTGCTGAAGAAGAACCAGTCGGGATCTGCGAAGAGCGTGAAGGTCGGCGTGCGGTATGGGTCCGCGGTCACCATGTGGAGTGTCTTCTCGGTCACCGGGTCGGCCATCGCCTGGATGATGTCCTGTTGGACGGTCCCGGTGTACGGGTTGAGCCAGGTCAACTTGCCGCTTTCGCGCTCGAGTGTCCGGACGGCCGGGTCCGTCGCGCCCGGATTGCCGGTGACATAGACGTTCGGGGCATCGTCGGCATGGACGGTGAACGGTGTGGTATCGCCGAACTGCGTCCGGATCATCGAACCCAGGTTGGCGTTGATCTCACCGACGCGGTCGTAGTTGCACGTGGTCGTGACGCCGTCGCAGCCTGGGTTCGATGGAGCGTCCCCGGCGAAATGGTCGCCCTCGTCGACGGTGAAGACGAACAGGGTGTTCGACTTGTTGATCCCGTCCGCCGCCAGGCGGGCGAAGAACTTGCCGAATGCCGTGTCGTAATCCTTCAGTTGCTGCACGTAGCCGGCCTCGCCGGGGCCATAGGCGAAGTGGATGTTGCCGGCCGTGCCGTGGCCGTCGTGCGCATCCGAGATGTACGCGTAGGTCACGGGGACCCCGTGCTCCTGCATCGATGCGACCCACGACAGGGAGGTGCTGGCCTCCATGCCATCGAACCCCGGGAAGCCCACGTGGCCGTTCGCGTCCTGGATCACGTTTCCGTTGAGATCCTTGGGCGTGGTCATCCCGATCTGCGGATCGACGTACTTCGCGCCGAACAGCCCGTTGAAGCCGGCGTACGCCGCGCCGGTCGCCGGATCGGCCGGCTCGTCGGGCAACAGGTCCGGCCGGCCATGGTTGGCGGTCGCGCAGAGCGCCGATCCCTGGGCGCAATGGACGCCGATGCCGACATAGTCCGCGAACGTCTGCGTTCCCGAGGCACCCGGGCTATCGGCGGCCGCCTGGATCGCCTCCTGCG
>DAIOXD010000005.1:0-1674 GCA_036758145.1 Candidatus Limnocylindrales bacterium | reverse complement strand
CCTACGGCGAGCCCGTGCCGAAGACCGTCGCGACGTCGATCCCGGTGTTCTCGAGGATCGTGTTCGCGGTCGCGACCGAACCGAAGTCGCAGCCGGCCCGGGTGTACGGCACCCACGGCGCCGGCGCGACCTTGCCCTGCTCGTTGATCATCTCCGGGCTCAGGTCGGTCTGGGCGGCCGGCGGGAATGGCGGTCCGGCCGGGTCGAACAATGGCGCCGTCCAGTAGGCGAACGCGACGCCCGTCCGGCTAGCGCCGCTCGTCGTGAAATAGCGGAGGCTGTTCGAGATGGGCTGGCCCATCCGATCGGGGTACACGCCTGTCAGCGTTGACAGGATGCCCGTCGCTGTGTGCGAGATCAGGACCGTGTGATCGTTGGTCATCAGGGTCCCGTTGCTCTGGATGAAGTTGAGCAGGTTCGGCATCTGCTCGAGGTCCGAGGGGACGTTTGGGTTGTCGCGCCGGAAGTGCGTGTTGTCGAACTGGATGTGGATGACGTGCTTGACCGAGCTGTTCGGCGACTGGAGCTGGCAGCCACTGGGCGACGCCGCGGGGACCGCGCTGACACTCGCGGGCGCGATCGTGAGCGACGCTGCCACAAGGATCGCCGTTGCGGCGCTGACCGCTATCTGGTGGAGCACCTGAGGTCGTGGAATAGAGTTCCGTCGATACATGCCGACTCCTTCCTCTCTGGCCGCCGCGGCACGCTCGGCCCGAGGTCGCGTCTGGGATCACGACGGGACACCGACGGCGCGGGGTGGCCCCTCCGGACCACGCAGACCCACACTGGAGTGCCGACGATAACACCGCGTTCGCGCTCGGTGAACCCGCGTAGCGCACCCTCCACGCTCGCCATGAAGACCATTTGTCGGTGCGTCCATGCACCGGACGCCAAGGGCGCGACAACCGCCGGCCAAGGGACGCTCACGACACTCTCCCGATGGACCTCCATCCGTCCGTGGCAGAGCGTCTGGCCCGCCTGGCTCCCGACCAGCGAGCGGCCGCCACGTCGCCACCCGGACCGTCGTTGTGCATCGCCCCGGCAGGGTCGGGCAAGACGACGACGCTGGTGGCGCGGGCGACCTGGCTCATCGCGACCGGGACCCCGCCCGACGGGATCCGGGCCATCACCTTCAACAAGCGCGCCGCGGTCGAGATGACCGAGCGGCTCGACGCGGCGGTCGCCCCGCTCGGCGTCCCGCCCGGAGCCGTTCGCGTCCGGACCTTCCATGCCCTCGGGCGCGAGATCCTGCGCGATGCGGGTGTCGCGGTCGAACCGCTGGCGGACCGGGCGGCGGTGCTGGCCGAGGTCGCGCCCTGGGCCGACGACGCCGCCCTCCTGCGGCTGGACACGGTCGTCTCACGGCTGAAGGTGGAGCTCGGTGTCGGCGCCGCCCAGGTCGCGTCCGACCCGGATGCCGGCCCCTTCGCCCGGGCATTCGTGGCCTACGAACGGGCAGTCGCGGCGACCGGTGGGCTCGACTTCGATGACCTCATCCTGCGCGCCATCGAGCGGCTGGAGGCCGACCCGCTCCTGCTGGCGCGCTGGCGCGGGCGATGCCGCGAGCTCCTGGTCGATGAGGTCCAGGACGTCGACCGCGCCCAGCTCCGGCTCGCGCTCCTGCTCGCCGCGCCGGCGAACCGGATCTTCCTCGTCGGGGATGACGACCAGTCG
>DAIOXD010000004.1:16728-23216 GCA_036758145.1 Candidatus Limnocylindrales bacterium | reverse complement strand
TTCGCAAGGATGAGCTGCAGCCCGAGGATCTCGTCATCGTCTGGTTCGATCACCCCGAGCGCGACGCGGTCTCCCGGAGCGGTCTCGGTCCGAGCTCCGACCTGGCCATCCATCTCGCGGTCCATGCCGCCCGTCCCGACGTCAGCGCCGTCGTGCACGCCCACCTCCCGGCGGCGATGGGGCTGACCCTCGCGGGCGAGGTGCCCGACCCGGGCGCGCTCCCGGAGACGGCCCTGCTCCTGGTCCGCCTCCCATTCCTGGGCCTTGGTGTCCCCGGCAGCGAGGAGTTGGCTGGTCGGGTCGCGGCCGCGCTCTCGGAGCCACCGGAGTCGTTCGCACCGGCCGTCCTGCTCGAGCGCCACGGCGCGGTCGCGGTCGGGCGCGATCCTGGCCAGGCCGTCGACCGTCTCGAGCTCGTCGAGGTGCTGTGCCGGACGTGGCGCGACGCGCTCCTGATTCGCGCGGCGCGTGCCGCCTTGGTCGCGGGCGGCGAGCCCGCCGATTCAGCGCCCGGCTGAGACCATCGGGGACTCGATCCCGAGGCCGGCGGCGACCCGCGCCCCGTAGTCCCGGTCACACTGCACGAACAGCCCGACCATCCGGTCCTGGATCTGTCGCTCGCACTGGCCGAGCAGCCCGATCATGTTCGCGATGAGGTCCTCGCGCTCCCAGTCCGGCATCGTGCGGTAGCGCTCGCCGGCCTGCCCGAAGTCGTTGGTCCGCTCGATCTTCGCCCGGACCAGGCGACCATGGATCTCCGGCTCGTAATCGGGCCCTGTGCGCTCCGCCTCCCGCAGGCCACCGGTCGAGTTGGGCTCGTAGTTGATGTGGCGATTCGAGCCCGTCTGGTCGACCATGTAGGTCATCTGGCCATCACGCTGGTTCGTGGCCGGCTTGGCGAGTGGCTGGTTGATCGGCAGCTGGAGGTAGTTCGGCCCAACGCGGTAGCGTTGCGTGTCGGAATAGGAGAACGTCCGGCCGATCAGCATCTTGTCGTCGGAGAAGTCGAGCCCATCGACCAGGACGCCGGTCCCGAACGCGGCCTGCTCGCTCTCGGCGAAGAAGTTCTCGACGTTCCGGTCGAGGGTCATCATCCCGACGGGCCGGAGCGGGAAGACATCCTCGGGCCAGGTCTTCGTGTCGTCGAGCGGGTCGAAGTCGAGCTCCGGGTGCTCGCCGTCCGACATGATCTGGACGTTCAGCTCCCATTTGGGGTACTCGCCGCCCTCGATGGCGTCGTAGAGATCCCTCGACGCGCTGCCGAGGTCGGTCGCCTGGATGGCATCGGCCTGTGCCTGGGTCAGTGATTCGACCCCCTGCTGGGACTTCCAGTGGTACTTGACCAGAACGCCCTCACCGGCCGCATTGACCATCCGGTACGTGTTGACCCCGAAGCCGTCCATGTGGCGAAAGTCCTTCGGGATCCCGCGTGGGCTGAACAGCCAGGTCAGCATGTGCATCGATTCGGGGGACAGGCTCATGAAGTCGAAGATCCGGTTGGGTTCCTGGCGGAAGCTGATCGGATCTGGCTTGAGCGAGTGGATAACGTCCGGGAACTTGATCGCGTCGCGGATGAAGAAGACCGGCAGGTTGTTGCCGACCAAGTCCCAGTTGCCGTCCTCCGTTTTGAACTTGACCGCGAAGCCGCGTGGATCACGGGCGACCTCAGACGAGTCATGGCCGCCGATGACCGTCGAGAACCGGATGACGACCGGTGTGCGCTTGCCCTTGGCCTGGAACAGCTTGGCCCGCGTGTACTTCGACGCCGGCTCGTCGCCGATCGTGCCGTACGCCTCGAATACGCCGTGCGCCACAAACCCACGCGCGTGGACGACGCGCTCCGGGATCCGTTCCCGGTCGAAATGGCTGATCTTCTCGAGAAAGTGGTAGTTCTCGAGCGTCGCAGGCCCGCGAGGGCCCACCGTCCGTTGATTCTGGTTGTCGACGACGGGATGGCCCTGTCGCGTCGTCAGGCGCGGACCCTTGCCGCGCTCTCCATCCTTGTCATCACGCCCGTTGGTCGGTTGCTCGCCCATGGTCGTTCTCCCGGACCGTCCGTCGGTCCCTGCGGCGCCACGCATTGATCGTCCGCCATTATCCCACTGTCGGGAGTCGGCCTCGGGCGACGGCGACGGGCCCTGGAGTCGCGGCCTCGTTCTAGACGCAGTTGGAGGACCGCGAGAACGGCGTCAGCGGCGCGAAGGGCGTGAGCGGCGCGAACGGCGTGAGCGGCGAGACGATCGCGGGCTCGATCCGGGCGGCTAGACTGCCGATCATGGCGCATCCGCGGATCTCGGCCAAGGCCGAGCGGTTCACCGAATCGGTCATCCGCGAGATGAACCGGCTGGCCGTGGCGGCCGGAGCCGTCAGCCTCGCGCAGGGCTTCCCGGATTTTCCCTGCCCGCCCGAGCTCAAGACGGCCGCGGCCGCCGCGGTCAACGACGACCTCAACCAGTACGCCATCACTTGGGGCAGCAAGCCACTGCGCGACGCGATCGCGACCGCCACGCCGCGCCATTTCCCAGGCTGGGGCGCGATCGACCCGGAGACGCAGGTCACCGTCACGTGCGGGGCGACCGAAGCGATGATGGCCGCCATGCTCGGTCTGCTCGACCCGGGCGACGAGATCGTCATCTTCGAGCCGTATTACGAGAACTACGGGCCGGATGCGATCCTGGCCGGCGCGGTCCCCCGCTACGTCACGCTCCACGAACCGGACTGGGCGATCGACCCCGACGAGCTGCGCGCGGCATTCGGTCCGCGGACGCGGGCGATCGTCGTCAACTCGCCGCACAACCCGACGGGCAAGGTCTTCTCACGTGCGGAACTCGAGCTCATCGCCGGCCTGTGCGTCGAATCCGACGCGCTCGCCTTCACCGATGACATCTACGAGCACATCGTCTTCGAAGGCGAGCACATCCCGCTCGCGTCGCTCCCCGGGATGGCCGAGCGGACCGTCTCCATCCACTCCATGTCGAAGTCGTACTCGGTGACCGGCTGGCGGATCGGCTGGACGATCGCCCCGGCCGACCTTTCGGTCGGGATCCGCCGCGTCCATGACTTCCTGACCGTCGGCGCGGCGGCACCGCTCCAGGCTGCGGCGGTCGTCGCGCTGGGGTTCCCGGACGCGTACTACGAGGACCTGGTCGCCGGCTATCGGGCGAGGCGGGACATGCTGCTGCCGGCGCTCCGGTCGGCCGGCTTCCGCGTCCACGAACCCGCCGGCGCCTACTACGTGATGACCGACATCGCCGATCTCGCCGAGGATGGCGAAGACGACGTCGCGTTCGCGATGCGTCTCATCCGCGACCCGGGCGTGGCGGCCGTGCCCGGGTCGTCGTTCTTCTCGCGACCCGAGCTCGGCCGGACCAAGCTGCGGTTCGCCTTTCCGAAACGCCCCGAAACGCTCGCGGCCGCCGCCGAACGGCTCTCTCGGCTCGCCGTGCGCGCCTGAGCACGCGACACGGGCGAGCGGGCCCGAGCGGGCCGGCTCGGGCGGGCCCGAGCGGGCGGTGATATTCGGCTGAGTAATGGAGATCGGGCTGATCGAGCGTGGCGGTCATCGACTTCTGCACGAATCAGGCTACGGCCAAGCGCGGTGATGGTCCGATCCATTACTCACAGGAATATCGGGACGCGGGCGAGGCTGCCTCAGTGCCCGATATGCCCCGCCAGCTCGGCGATCGTCCGGCGGGCGTCCGTCGTGTCGTAGCGCATCAGCGGGTCGGGCTCGATGACCCGTTCCACGACCTTGCCCCCGATCCGCGTGTAGACGACCGGGTAGATCGCCCCGGAGCCGTCGGACTCGAGCGTGGCCACGAGCGCGTCAGGTCCATCCGAATCCAGGACCTGGGCGAGCGGCTGGACGCCGTCGTCGCGGACCCCGCCGCCCGGCTCGGCGCTGAGGACGCGGGCCAGGTAGCCGCGCTGGTGGAACAGGTCGGGCGACTCGGCCAGTTCGGTCGCCACGAAGCCGGCGACCTCGTCGGGGGCCAGGATCGGCCGCTCCGGCACGATGCCGAACCGTTCCTCGGCGATGTGCGCCGCCAGGACCCGGGCGTTGTAGCGCGCACCGTGGACGGCCCCGGAATTGGACGGCACGCCGTGCTTCTGGAGGCCCTTCGCGCCCTGCCCGATCGTGCCCGCGAAGAAGATCCCGGGCACCGCGGCGCTCTCCCACCAGGGCGTCTGGACCGGTAGCCGGCTGGCACCGAACGTGGCGACCCCGAGGTCGGCGAGATCCACCAGCGGCGCCACGAACCCGGTCGCCGAGATCGCGTCATCGACTTCGATCGCCAGGTCGGCGCCGCCGTCGGTCCTTCGAAGGTGGACCGTCAGCCGACCGCCAGACGCGCCCTCGATCCGGTCGATCGCCGCGTCCAGGACGCTGACGCCGCCACCCAGGACGTAGTCCTCGAACGGCTGGACATAGCGCGCGCGGACGCCGACCAGCGTCTTCGTGTCGACCGAGAGCCGGGTCTTCGACGGCGAGACAAGGAGGAGCTGGCGGGCCCAGGGCAGGAGACCGGTCGCCAGCTCGAAGCCCGAGTTCTGTTTCCCGATGACCAGGACCCGGTGGTCGGCGTACGTCTCGACCGCCCGGACATCGGCGTAATGATGGGTGAGCTCCATCCCGACGCCGGGCGGGCTGTACGGCTCGGCGACGCCCACCGCGACGACAAGGGTCCGACACGAGTAGACGCCGTCGGTGGTCTCGAGCTCGAACCGCTCCCCTGTCGCGTCCGCGACGCGCCGGGTGGCCGTCCAGCGACAGCCGTAGCGTACGGCCACCCCGGCCCGCTCCGCGAAGGTCGCGAGGTTGGCCTCCATCTCCGGCCGCGACGGGAAGTACGACGTGCCATCCATCAGGCCCGGCTGGATCGCCCGGCAGGTCGGATCCGGCGAGAGGAGGCTGTTCCAGTCGTATCGCTCATAGGCGGGCGTTCCCCGTGGCACCGGGGCATGCGGCTTCGTCCAGGACAGCAGGCGCTGGAAGAACGGCCAGCGGCGGAACATCCCGCCGGGCGATGGGTCGGCCGAGATCACCGCGTGGTCCACGCCCAGCTGCCGAAGCGACGAGGAGACCTGCAGGGCGCCGGGCCCGCTCCCGACGACGACGACCGGGTACTCGCCCGGCGGGAACGGGGCGCTCAGCTCCGCCATCGGTTCGCGGCCCGCAACCGGCGGGCCTGCACCTGGAGCATCCGGTACATCACCCGGGGATGCGCGATCAGGAACGATTCCACGCGCGGTCCGGCAAGCATGAGGCAGCGCAATGGGCGTGTGGCGACGATGTCGGCGATCGGCGACTCGCCCAGGATGATCGAGACCTCCCCGAAGAACTCACCCCGGCCGAGACGCGCCCGTTCCGTGCCGTCGACCACGACCGCGGCCTCGCCGTCGAGGATCACGTAGAACCCCGATCCGGTCAGGCCCTGTCGCAGGACCTTCTCGCCATCGCTGAAGACCGCTTCCTCGAAGAGATGGACGATACCCTCGAGCTGGGGATTGGAGAGGTCGGAGAACAGGCCGAAGGACGCGATCGAGTCGACCAGTTCCTCACGCTCCGCCATGGTCCGCATGGTGCCAGATACGCCCGATCCGTGGAAGGGCTGGCCGCGGTTGACGCCCCGACCTCGTCCAGCGCAGCATGGCCCCGCAGGAGGTGGAGGACTCGATGACCCTGACCCGCGACCGCCGATCGGCGCTGCTCTCGGCGGCGACGCTCTTCGACGGTCTCGACAGCGAGGCGATGGATCGGGTCGCCGCCGTCGCCGTCGAGGTCGACTTTCCCGCGGAGCACGTCATCGCCCGGCAGGGCGAGATCGGCACGGGGTTCTTCGTCATCGCCAGCGGCGGCGCCCGGGTCGTCCGGGACGGCGGGACGATCGCGACCCTCGGCCCCGGCGACTTCTTCGGCGAGCTGTCGGTGCTCGACGGGCGGCCGCGCATCGCCCAGGTGATCGCCGATGGACCGACGACCTGCCTCGCGCTGGCGTCGTGGGACTTCGAAGCGCTCCTCCTCGACGAGCCGAAGATCACGCTCGCGCTCCTTCGCGGCCTCGCCGGCCGCCTCCGTGACCTGACCGAAGCGCACCGACACTGAGCTGCCGTTCGTTGACGCCGCGATGACCGAGCCCGATCCGCTGATCCGGGGCACGTTCACGTTCCTGTTCACCGACATCGAGGGGTCGACCGATCTCGTCCGGTCGATCGGCCGGGAACGGTACGGGGAGCTCCTGGACCGTCACCGGGCGATCCTCCGCGAGGTCTGGGGTCGCCACGCCGGCGTCGAGCAGAGCACGGAGGGCGACTCCTTCTTCGTGGTCTTCGCCGAGGCGCCCGCGGCGATCCGTGCCGCCGTCGAAGCCCAGCGCGCGGTGCTCGCCGAGCCCTGGCCCGACGACGCCCCCATCCGCGTCCGGATGGGACTGCATTCCGGCGGCGCCGAGAAGACGGGCGAGAGCTTCGTGGGACTCAACGTCAAC
>DAIOXD010000004.1:0-16718 GCA_036758145.1 Candidatus Limnocylindrales bacterium | reverse complement strand
GGCCAGGTCATCGTCTCCGGGCTGACTCGCGACCTGCTCGCGGACGAGCCGGTCGAGGGCATCGACCTGCGCGACCTGGGCGACCACCGGCTCAAGGACCTCACCGCTCCGGTCCGGCTCTTCCAGGTCGTGGCCGACGGCCTGCCGGGCGAGTTCCCGCCATTGCGGACACTCGACGCCCGACCCAACAACCTGCCGACGCAGCTGACCACCTTCATCGGGCGCGACGCGGAACTCGAGGAAGCGTCCGAGCTCCTCGCGACGACCCGCCTCCTGACCCTGACCGGCCCGGGCGGGACGGGCAAGACCCGGTTGTCGCTGCAGCTCGCCGCGCGATCCGCCGACGACTTCCCGGACGGGGTCTTCTTCGTGCCGCTCGAGCCGATCCGCGACCCGATGCTGGTCGCCCCGCGGATCGCGGGTGCCCTCGGCGTCGCCGAGGGAACGGCCCGTCCGATCGCCGATTCCCTGGGGGACTGGCTGCGTGACAAGCGGCTCCTGCTCGTCCTCGACAATTTCGAGCAGGTCGTGACGGCTGCATCGATCGTCGCCGACCTGCTGCGCGCCGCGCCCGAGATCAAGGCCGTGGTCACCAGTCGGGCGGTCCTCCATGTCTCGGGCGAGCAGGAATACCCCGTTCCGGGCCTGCCGGTCCCGCCCGACCCGAGCCAGCTGAGCGCGATGGACCGCCTCAACCAGGGCGGCGAGAACCTGCCGATCGATCCCGTCGCGCTCGGCCAGTACGCTGCGGTCCGGCTGTTCATCGAGCGGGCCGTCGCGGTCCGTCCGGGCTTCGCCGTCACCAACCAGAACGCGCCGGCGGTCGCCGCCATCAGCGCGCGGCTGCACGGCATGCCGCTCGCGATCGAGCTCGCCGCCGCGCGCATCAAGATCCTCTCGCCCGATGCGATCCTCGTCCGGCTCGACCAGCAGCTCGACGTCCTGGCCGCCGGGTCCCGCGACCTGCCGGCCCGCCAGCAGACCCTGCGCGGAGCCATCGCCTGGAGCTACGACCTCCTCGACGAGGGTGGCCGGCGGCTGCTCGATCGGCTGTCGGTCTTTGCCAGTGGCTGCGACCTCGACTCCGCCGAGGCGATCTGCGGCCCCGCAACCGACCTCGGTGGCGACATCCTCGACGGGCTGATCGCGCTCGTGGACCAGAGCCTGGTCAAGACCGAGACCGCCCCCGACGGCGAGACGCGGTTCCGGCTGCTCGACACGATCCGTGCCTTCGCCGCCGAACGACTCGAGACCGACGGCGAGCTCGAGCTCATCCGGGCGCGCCATCGGGCGTGGTTCGTCGCGCTCGCCGAACGTGCCGCTGGCCAGCTGTCCGGAGCGGACCAGCGGCGCTGGCTCGATCGCCTGGAGCTCGAGCACGACGACATCCGGGCTGTCCTCGACCGCGCCGTGGCCGAGCCGGATCCGCCGGTCGCCATCGGCGTCGCGTTCTCGATGTGGCGCTTCTGGCAGAAGCACGGCCATCTCGCCGAGGCGCGCCGCCGGCTCGAGGCGATGGAGGCCGCGCCCTGGTCGCATGACGACCCGCGGTTGCGGGCGAAGCTCCTCGAGGCCCTCGGCGGGACCTGCTGGTGGCAGGGCGAGGTCCTGGAGATGAGCCAGCGTTACAAGGAAGCCCTCTCGATCTGGCAGTCGCTCGGCGATGAGGCGGAGCTCGCCAACGCCTACTACAACGCGTCCTTCGTCTTCGCCTTCGGCCCAGGCCTGCATCCCGACGCCGACTCGGACCCGGACAAGGTCGGCCTGAGCTACCTCGAACGGGCGCGCGACCTCTTTCATCACATCGGCGATGCCCGCGGCGAGGCGAATGCGCTCTGGGGGATCGGCAACTATCACTATTTCCGCGCGTATCCGGGCAATGGCGAGGAGGAATTCCGCCAGACACTGGACATGTTCCGTTCCGTCGGCGATCTGACGATGGAGGCCTGGAGCATGCACATGCTGGGCACGGCACTCCTCCGCAACGGCGACATCGCGGAGGCGCGTGGCCATGTCGAGCGTGCCATCCGCCAGTTCCACGCGGCCGGCGACGCGTCGGGGCTCACCCTGACCCTGGACGACCTGTCGGCGATCGCGGTCGCCGATGGCGACCTGCCACGCGCCGCACGACTACGCGGCGCGGCCCGCAACCTGACCAGCGAGACGGGCGCCCAACTCGCCGGCTACGTCGAGGACACCTTCGAGATCGGCATCCGGCCGGGCATCCGCTCCCAGATGTCGACCGAGGACCTCGCGCGCTACGGGGCGGAAGGTGCCGCGTGGACCATCGACGAGGCGGTCGCGTACGCCCTCGATGGCGCCGGCCCGACCGAGCCGGACGCTCGACAGCAGGCGTAGCATCGCGTCATGACGACCGGATCGGTGTCCTCGGGCGAGACCCTTCCACCGATCATCGTCGAGATCGAAACGCCGGCTTCGGCCGGCGAGGCATGGTCGGCCCTGACCGAACCGGATCGGATCGCCGAGTGGTTCACCGAGGCCTCGCCGCTGGGGGCTGTCGGCGATCCGTATCGCCTCGATTTCGGCGACGGCAGCGTGGTCGAGGGGGTCGTCCGCGAGGTCGAGCCCGGGCACCGGTTCGCCCACACCTGGGCGTGGGCCGACGCCGAACCGAGGCAGGAGACGCTGGTCACCTGGTCGGTCGAGGCGCTGCCCGACGGCGGCGGTCGGGTGACGCTCGTGCACGACGGCTGGTCCGAGGCAGGAGCCGATGCGGCCACCCGGGGCGACCACGAGGGCTACTGGAGCGGCTATCTCGATGACCTGACGGCGCTGCTCGCCGAAGGCGGCTGAACCCGGCGCCGGTCCAGCTGGGCAGTCTCGGATAGACTTGGCCCTCCGATGACGACGCCCACCGTCCAGCCCGAGCCCACCCGCGAGAAGAGCGGGATCCCCAAGAACCCGGGGCGGCGCGACCTCGGGCTTCGGGCGACGCTCGTCTTCCCGAATCGCGAGATCGTCGACAAGTACTACGTCCCGATCATCTACACCGCCTGCCGGACCTGCTACTCCGAGCAGGACCCCGATCAGATCTTCCGGCGGGCGGTCGACGGCGATTTCGACGCGCTCAAGATGCAGAAGCTCATCAGCTCCGTCATCGAATCCGGCCACGGTTCGACCATCGAGCACGTCGTCTTCACGTTCGCCATCAGCGGCGTCTCGCGAACGCTCTCGCACCAGCTCGTTCGCCATCGGGCGGGCGTCGCCTTCGACCAGCAGAGCCAGCGCTACGTCAAGTTCAAGGGCGCGGCGACGATGCTGCCCCACTCCATCGCCGAGGGCGATCCCGAGCTGCGCGATCGTTACGAGGAGCAGGTCGACGGCGCGCTCGGACTGTACGGCGATCTGCTCGAGGCGGGCGTGCCCGGCGAGGACGCGCGGTTCGTGTTCCCCAACGCCACCCGCACGAACCTCGTCATGACCACGAACCTGCGTGCGCTCATCCACATGTCCGGCCTGCGCCTGTGCACGATGGCCCAGTGGGAGATCCGCCGACTCTTCCAGCTGATCCGGCACGAGGTCTTCGCGGTCTCGCCGTTCCTCGGATCGTTCCTCGCCCCGAAGTGTGTGCCACTCGGCTACTGCGACGAGTTCAACAACCGCGATGGGCATTGCCCGATCCGGCCGCACAAGGACCGCGTTCTCGAGGCATGGGCCGAGAAGGCCGCCGCGGCCAAGGCGTCGGGCCGGGAGCTGCCGGTCACCTGATCGCGCGGGGTGCCGCCGGCAGGCAGCCTCAGGCCGCCGGCAGGTCCGCGACGAACCGGCGGATCACCTTCGCGAGTCTGGGTCCGGCGATCCGGCCGGCGGCCAGGACCTCCTCGTGGGTCAACGGTTCGCCGCTGTAGCCGGCGCCGGCATTGGTGACCAGCGAGACGCCGCAGACCTCGAGGCCGACCCAGCGCGCGGCGATGCACTCCAGGACCGTCGACATCCCGACTGCGTCGCCGCCGAGCGAGGCCAGCATCCGCACCTCGGCCGGGGTCTCGTAGGTGGGTCCGGTCAGGCCGACGTAGATGCCCTCGGCGAAGTCGATGCCCTCCGCGGCGGCCGCCGCATGCAGGCCCGCTCGCAACCTGGGGCTCCAGGCATCGGTGAGGTCGGGAAAGCGTGGCCCGAGGTCGTCCGCGTTGGGTCCGATGAGCGGGCTCCGCCCGGTCAGGTTGATGTGGTCGCGCATGACCATGAGCGTCCCCGGCCCGAACGAGGGATCGAGCCCGCCGGCCGCGTTGGTCAGGATGACCAGCCTCGCGCCGAGGCGCTTGAACAGGAGGACGGGCTGGATGACGAGCCCGGGGTCGTTGCCCTCGTAGAGGTGGAAGCGGCCCTGGAGCATCACGGTGGGCCGGCCACCGAGCTCGCCGAGCAGCAGCCGGCCGGCATGACCCGGGGCGGTGGCGGCGGGCCAGCCGGGCAGCTCTGCGAACGGGATGGCGACCGGGTCGACGAGGTCGTCGGCGAGCTCGCCCAGACCCGACCCCAGGACGATGCCGACCTCGGGCACGATCGAGGTCCGGGCGCGCACGGCGGCCTCCAGGGCATCGAGCCGGGCGGGCTGGTCGGCGGGCGGGATCGGTCGTGTCGGGTCGACGGGCGACGGTCGGGACATCGGGGCCTCCACTCCACATCGAGCGCGACGGTCGAGGCCCGCGGGCTTCGCCGGCCCGACGGAAGGATCGACACCGGGATGCCGATCACGTCCCGTCGGGCAAGGCACTCGGGCGACCGCGGTGAGACGGGCAGCCCGGCGTGGCAACGAAGCGCCCGAAGCGACCGAGCGTAGAGTCGGAGGTCCTTGATGCGATCTCGGGTCCTTCGATCCTGTCGGCCCCTTCGGGCAAGACCTACGGTAGGGGCCGACGCCTGCGACGGTCAACGAGGTTATCCACGAAGTCCGGCGAAGGCCCGTCGCGACCGTCCACGAGATATCCCGGGCTGTGGAAAGCGTGTGGAGAAGCGCGGCGCGACGGCTCAGCCGCCCATCGCGAACATCTCGATCCGGGGCAGTGTCGATGTCGCCGCCGAGCGCAGCTCGGAGTACCGATCGCCACGCCGAAGCCAGATGGTCTCGATGGCGTCGGTGATCTCCGGATCGGGCGCGTCGGAGCGGAGGAGGGCGCGCAGGTCGTTGCCCTCCACGGCGAAGAGGCACGTGTAGAGCATCCCCTCGGCCGAGATCCGCGCCCTCGTGCAATCGCGGCAGAACGGCTGGGTGACCGAGGAGATGACGCCGAACTCACCGCCACCATCGGAGTAGCGCCAGCGCCCCGCGACCTCGCCGCGATAGGACGGCTCGGCGGGTTCGAGGGGCCAGACCGCGGCGATCGTCTCGATCAGGTCCGCGGCCGGGACGACCTCATCGAGCCGCCAGCCGTTGGAGTGGCCGACGTCCATGTATTCGATGAAGCGCAGGATGACGCCCGTTTCGCGTGCCCACCTCGCCATCGGCAGGACGCTCGATTCGTTGATCCCGCGTCGGACCACCATGTTGACCTTGACCGGCGCGAGGCCCGCCTCGATGGCGGCATCGATGCCGTCGAGCACCCGCGCGACCGGGAACTCGATCCCGTTCATCGCCCCGAAGACGGCATCGTCGAGCGAGTCGAGGCTGACGGTCACGCGCCTGAGGCCCGCATCCGCGAGCGAGCCGGCCAGGGCCCGCAGGGCGGATCCGTTGGTGGTCAGCGTCAGATCGAGCGCACCGCCATCGGGCCGGCGGATGGCCGCCAGCATCGCGATGAGGTCGGGCAGGTCACGCCGGACGAGCGGCTCGCCACCGGTGACCCGCAGCTTCTCGACCCCGAGCGACACGAAGATCCTGGCGGCGCGCGTGATCTCCTCGAAGGTCAGGACCTGGTCGCGCGGCAGGAACGCGTAGTCCTTCCCGAAGATCTCCGCGGGCATGCAGTACGTGCATCGGAAATTGCACCGATCCGTCACCGAGATGCGCAGATCGCGCATCGCGCGACCGAGCGTGTCGGTCGGTCCCGGGCGGCCATCGAAGGCGAGCGGAGCGTCCATCCACCGCATGGTAGCCCGGAACGGTCAGGTCGCCCGACGGTACCACCGCCGCAGACCGCTGGTACCTCTAGCCAACTGCACCATACCGACCCCCGCTGCCACGATGCGCCCAAGCCGCGGATATCGGATCGACCCCGCCCGATGTCCCGTATGAGGATCGCGACCGATGGCCCAGACAGACACACGACCAGGTTTCCGGCTCCCCTGGGCGGCGGAACGGAATGACTCCGATCAGCCGGCCGAGGAAACCGCCACCGAAACCCCGGTCGCAGAGGAAACCAGCACCGCCGAGGAGCTCGAGACGCCCGACATGATCGACACGACCGCCGACGCCGCGACCGACACGTCCGAAGCCGTGCCCGGCACGCCCACGGCCAGCGCCACGCCTTCGGCCAAGCGTCCGACGAAGTTCATGGCCGACCTCAGCCGTGCGATGCAGGCCGCCGCCGAGTCGTCGCGTGACGACACGATGGCCCGCGTCGCGACCGACGCCAAGACCGCCGTCGAACAGATCCATGCCGCGTCGACCGACGAGGCCGCCGCCCTCCGCCGCAACGCCGACGACGATGTCGCCGCCGTGCGCGAGTGGTCGAAGGCCGAGATCGCCCGGATCCGCGAAGAGGCTGAAGTCCGGGTCGCCGCCCGCAAGGTCGAGCTCGACGCCGAGATGGAGCTCCACGGCCGGGTCGTCGAGGCCCGCGTCGAGCAGGTCAATTCGACCATCTCCGAATTCGAAAGCCAGATGACGACGTTCTTCGAGCGCCTGATGGCCGAGCAGGACCCGACCCGCATCGCGACGATGGCCGAGGCGATGCCCGATCCGCCCGACCTGCTCGAGGTCGCGGCATCGATCACCGAGCCGCTGACCGCGGTGCCCGATCCGGTCGCCAGCGAGCCTGCCCCCGAGCCGACGGCCGAGACCATCGAGACCATCGAGACCAGCGAGACCACCGCCGACGAAATCCCCGAGGCCGTCGCCGACGAAATCCCAGAGGCCGCCACCGATCCCAGGCTCGAAGCCCTCGCCGAGGCCGGTCTCGACTTCGCGGCCGCCGAGGCGGAGGCCGCAGCCTTCACCGGCGACATCGATGACGACGAGGTTCCCGCGGCGCCTGAAGGCGACCATCCGAAGAGCGCCATCGAGACCCCCGAGACGGCGTCCGAAGCCGTCCAGGCGACGACCCGCGTCGTGGTCCTGGGTCTCGTCAGTGTCGCCAGCATCGCGACATTCAAGCGCACCCTTGGGCGCGTCACCGGGATCTCCGCCATCGGGGTCGCGTCCGGCCCCGACGGCGAGTTCGTCTTCACCGTCAGCCACGATGCCGGCTTCGGCCTGGCGGATGCGATCACCGCGTTGCCCGGGTTCGAAGCGCGGGTCACCGCTGAGACGGCCGAAGGCCTCGAAGTCGCCGCCCACGACCCCGACGTCGGTCCCTGATCCCCAACCCCAATCCCGTCTAGGAGTCGCCCCGTGGCCCGTCCCGCTGTTGCCGTCGCCCTCCCGCCCAGTGAATCCGAGACCGTCTGCGTCGAGCTCGGCGAGGCGGGATTCCACGTCGTCGCGGTCGAGGAACCGGCCGAGCTCGAGCGGGCCCTCGACGAGCGGAGCGACATCGGCCTGGTCGTCCTCGACGGCGAGATCGACATCGACATCGCGATCGCCTACACGAACGTCGTGGTCGACTCAGGTCGGGCGATCCCGGCCCTGACCGTCGTCTCGCCGCGGACCTTCGAACGTCTCGCCGCACAGCCCACGAGCCATTCCGGCGACGAGTACTTCACCCGCCCGTACTCCGCGGATTCGATCCGCTGGCGCGTCGAGGCCATGTGCATCCGTCGCGAGACCGTCGATGACGGTAGCGGACCGGTCCTCCAGAGCGGTGGCAACGGCCTCGGTGGCTGGAGTGGGCGGGCCACGACGATCGCGGTCTTCAACCCGAAGGGCGGCGTCGGCAAGACCACGCTCGCGACCAACCTCGCGGCATCCCTCCAGAGCCGCAAGGGCAAGTCGGTCCTGCTCATCGACGCCGACACGGTGACCGGCCACGTGACCACCTCGCTCGGCATCGATGCCGTCCGGACGGTCGCCGACAGCTGGCGCGACGAGGCCGAAGGCGGCCCGACCGAGAACCTGTTCGATATCGCGTCGTCGCATCCGTCCGGGATGAAGGTCGTCGCCTTGACCGATTCGCCGCTCCACACCGACGTCCTGGACCCGGCCAGGATGGTCGCCGCGATCGCGGATGCCCGCGCGCGGTTCGACATCATCGTGATCGACCTTCACCCGTCATACAGCACGCTCAACCAGGCGATCTTCGACGAGGCCGACCGGATCCTCGTGCCGGTCACGCCCGACGTGCCGGCGATCCGCGCCGCGGTCCAGTTTCGCGACGTCGCGGGCGGGCTCGGATGCCGTGAACGGCTCGCGATGGTCATCAATCGCGCCAACAGCGGCGTGACGGTGGAAGACATGGAGCGTACCGTCGGGATGCCCGCACTTGCCCTCATCCGGTCGGGTGGCCTGCTCTTCGTCCGCGCTGCCAATGAGGGTCGCACGGTCACCGAGATGTTCCCCAAGGAAAAGATCACGACCGACTTCGACGTCCTGGCCGACCGGGTCATCGGGACGCGGACGGCCGCTCCGGCCAAGACCGGCAAGGCCTTCAGCCTGCGCACCCGGAACAAGCAGCCCGTCCGCGCATAGGCCTGGACGTACGTCGTCCCCGTACGACTAGCGCGCCCGATCCGTCCAGTTCACCCCGCCCATCGACGAGCCCGGCATCTTCTCGTGGCGCTCACCTGTCCGTGCGTCGACCTGCTCCACGCCCCGCAGGTACGCCCGGTTGACGAGGATCGCGGTGGGCTTGCCGTCCCCGATCTGGCGGTCGCCCATCATGGCCGTGGCCTCCACGACCGGGACGAACATCTCGGATGAGCGATTCAGGATGCTGTCCGGCTCGGAGCCCGGATACAGGAACACGGTCCCGATGATCCGGTACGGGGGTGCCTCGAGGGCTACCTCATACGAGACCTTGTGGACTCGTTGGGCGTTCCGCTCGGCCCCGCTCATCGCCGGCCGCGTGTCCTCGCCGGCCAGCACGATGACGAGGTCGTAGGGATCCACCGTCTTGAGCCCGGACGCCGGCGCCAGCGGCTCCGAACCGTCGACGGGCGCCCAGCTGACATCGGCGATCGCGATCGGTTCACGTTTGTTGAGCGCGTCAGACAGCCGGCCATCGACGAGCATCCGGCCGACCAGCCGCCAGTCCTCGGTCAGCCCGTCGAAGGCGATGCCGGCAGCGCTGCCGGCCGTTGCCGTGGGGGTCTCCCGATTCGGCGCGCCGGGTCCCTTCTTCCGTTTCAGGAAGTCGAACGGCACGTCACTCCTCCGCCGAGCCCGAGTTTGACCGGATGGTGTCGACGACCGTCTCGTCGGCGAGGGTGGTGGTGTCGCCGAGCACACGGCCCTCGGCGATGTCGCGCAGGAGCCGGCGCATGATCTTGCCCGATCGGGTCTTGGGCAGGTCCGGGACGAACATGAGGAACTTCGGGCGGGCGATCGGCCCGATGACGTACGCGACGTGCTCGCGGAGCTGGACGGCCAGCGCGTCGGACGGCTCCTGATCTGCCTTGAGGATGACGAAGGCGAAGATCGCCTGGCCGCTGATGTCGTCCTTCTTGCCGACCACCGCGGCCTCGGCGACCGACTTGTGGTCGACGAGCGCGGATTCGACCTCGGTCGTCGAGATCCGGTGACCCGCGACGTTCATCACGTCGTCGACCCGGCCGAGCAGCCACAGGTAGCCGTCGGCGTCGCGCTTGGCGCCGTCGCCCGCGAAGTACATCCCCGGGAAGCGGCTCCAGTACGTCTCGCGATAGCGCTCCGGATCGCCGTAGATGCCGCGCAACATGGCCGGCCACGGGCGCTTGAGCACGAGGTAGCCGCCACCGCCAAGCGGCACCGAGTTCCCCTCCGCGTCGACGACGTCGGCGTCGATGCCGGGGAACGGGAAGGTCGCCGAGCCCGGCTTCGTGCTGGTCACCCCGGGCAGTGGCGAGATGAGGATCTGCCCCGTTTCGGTCTGCCACCAGGTGTCCACGATCGGCGCGCGGTTGCCGCCGATGTGCTCGCGGTACCACAGCCACGCCTCGGGATTGATCGGTTCGCCGACGGAACCGAGCACGCGCAGGGTCGAAAGGTCGTGCTTCGCCGGCCAGGCCTCACCCTGCTTCATGAAGGCGCGGATGGCGGTCGGGGCGCAGTACAGGATCGAGACCTTGTAGTCCTCGACGATCTGCCACCAGCGATCCCAGGACGGGGTGTCCGGCGCGCCCTCGTACATGACCCCGGTCGTCCCGTTGGCGAGCGGCCCGTAGACGATGTAGCTGTGGCCGGTCACCCAGCCGATGTCGGCGGCGCACCAGTAGACGTCGTCGGGCTTGACGTCGAAGATCGCCCAGTGGGTGAAGGCGGTCCCGACCATGTAGCCGGCGGTCGTGTGGAGGATCCCTTTCGGCTTCGCGGTCGTCCCCGAGGTGTAGAGCAGGTAGAGCATGTGCTCCGACTCGACCGGGACCGGCGGGCAGTCCTCGGACTGGCGATCGACGATGTCGTGCCACCAGTGGTCGCGCCCCGGGACCATGTGGACCTCGTGGCCGAGGCGCTTGACGACGATCGTGGCCTCGATCGTGGGCGCGATCGAGAGCGCCTCATCGGCGTGATGCTTGAGCCCGACTTCCTTGCCGCGGCGATAGCCGCCGTCGGCGGTGAGCAGGACCTTCGCCCCGCAGTCGTTGATGCGGCCCGAGAGCGCCTCCGCGGAGAAGCCGCCGAAGACGACCGTGTGCGGCGCCCCGATCCGGGCGCAGGCGAGCATCGCGATCGGCAGCTCGGGGATCATCGGCATGTAGATGGCGACCCGGTCGCCGGTCTTGACGCCAAGTTCCTTGAGAGCATTGGCCGCCTTGCTGACCTCGCGCTGGAGGTCGCGGAAGGTCAGTGTCCGGGTGTCGCCGGGCTCGCCGATCCAGTGGTACGCGACCTTGTCGCCGAGGCCCCGCTCGACGTGGCGGTCGACGCAGTTGTATGCGACGTTGAGCTCGCCGCCGGTGAACCATTTGGCGAACGGCAGGTCCCACTCGAGCGTTTTGGTGAACGGCTTCGACCAGTCGATGGATTCGCGCGCCCGCTTCGCCCAGAAGGCCTCGAAATCGGCGTCGGCCTCCTCGTACAGGGCGGCCGTGGCGTTCGCCTGCGCGGCGAAGGCAGGGTCCGGCGGGAAGCGCCGGGACTCCGCCATGAGGTTCTCGATCTCGGGCGATGGAAGAGGCTGCTCGACGCTCACACAGACCCTCGACTTTGCTGGCCGCCTGGCCCGGTCATCGTACCCCGTCGACTGACGTGGCGAGCACGTCGGCTGCTGACAGAACGGCGCGACCGGCTGCGCCTGTTGCCCCCCATGCACGAATTGCACCCGGAGCACACAACTGCTCCGGGTCGGCCCGAGGCGCGCCTGGAACGTGCACCCCATGCAATCTCGGAATCTCCCTTGGCCTACTTCAACCGAGGGCCGGACAACGTTGCTGGTTGAGCAACGATTCGGCCGGTTTCCGGGCGCTCGCACGGTCCTGATTCGCGTTGTGTGCCCGGGGTGCAAACGTTGCGCGGCGGGCAACGACCCAGGAGGGCGCGAGCGTGGCCGGGCACCCGATCCACCCCTATTCCGTGCCCTCGGAGAGGTCGTCCTGGTCGGGAGCGAGGTCGGGCGTCAGGTCGCCGTTGTCGTTGCGGGTCAGGACGACGCGTTGCGGGCGGGGTATCTCGATGCCGTGCTCCTTGAACGCGGCGAGCAGGCGCTTGCGCAGGTCCCCCGCCGCGGCCCACTGGTCGGCGGCTCGGACCGTGCCCAGGATCTTGAGCGTGACCCCGTTCGGCTCGAGGGACTGGACACGCTCGACGCGTGGAGCCTCGAGGACGCGGCGCTTCCAGACGGGGTCGCCGGCCATCTCCCGGCCGACGTTGTCGACGACCTCGATCGCCTTGTCGATGTCGGTGCCATAGGCCACGGTCACGTCCTGGTTGATCCGGGACCAGACCCGGGTCAGGTTCGACGCGACGTGGATCTCGCCGTTGGGGACGGTGTGGACGACGCCGTCGAGATCGCGCAGGGTCGTCCGCCGCAACGTGAAATCCTCGACGGTGCCGGCGACCCCGGCCAGCCGCACGACATCGCCCCGGGCGAACTGGTTCTCGATGAGGATCAGGGCGCCGTTGAGGTAGTCGCGAACGAGGCTCTGCGCCCCGAACCCGACCGCGATCCCGACCACCCCGAGACCCGCCACCGCGGGCCCGATGTCGAGCCCGAGGTGACCCAGGCTCATCAGGAAGGCGATGACGACGATGAAGAACTGGAGCGTGTTGCCGCCCAGCGTGTCGAGCGTGTCCATCCGCTTCTTGAGCTCGACGGCGCTAAGCTCCTGCGCGGTCCCCTCGGTCGCCTCGCGGTCCAGCAGCGCCTTGACGATCCCGTGCACGAAGAGCCGGGTCAGACGCACGGCCACGAACGCCGCGACGATGATCAGGAGGACGGGCAGGACCTCATGGACCAGCACTGCGAGGATGTCGCTCCAGGGTCGCTTCTCGAAGTCGGGCATCGCCGCACAGCCTAGCGTGCCGGCGGGCTGTCAGGCGGCGGCGCCGCCGAGCCGGACCGAGATCGCTGCGGCGGCCTCGCGCGCCTGGGCTGCCAGTTCGGGGATGCGCCGGGGCGTGAGCCGGAAGGCAGGTCCCCAGATGTCGACCGCGGCGATGACGTTGCCGCGCGCGTCGTGGACCGGCGCGGCCACGGCATTGAGCCCGAGTTCGTACTCCCCCATCGCCGTCGCGTAGCCGCGCCGTCGGATGCGGGCCAGCTCCTCAAGCAGGGGCTCGAGCTCGACGATCGTCCGCTCGGTGTAGCTGACCAGACCGCCCCGGACGACCCGCAGGACCTCCCGCTCGGCGAACGACGAGAGGAGGACCTTGCCCGAGGCCACGCAGTGGAGCGGGGTCGCTCGGCCGGTCCAATCGCCGACGGCGATGAGGTTCGGGCCGTCGACCTGGGCGACCGCAAGCAACGTGTCCCCTTCGAGGATGCCGAGACCGGTCGTCTCGTGGGTCAGCCGGGCGAGACGCTCCAGCTCCGGCAGCGAGATGCGTCGCAGGTCGAGCGTCCGTTCGGCCCGCTCGGCGAGGCGGATGACGACGAGGCCGAGGCGGTATTTCCCGGTCTCATCGTCCTGCTCGACGAGACCGCGCTTCTGGAGCGTGGCGAGCAGGCGTGAGGCAGTCGATTTGTGCAGCCCGAGGCGACGGGCCAGTTCGGTCACGCCCGCCTCGCCCTGGCTCTCACCGAGCGCGAGGAGCAAGGCAGCCGCGCGGTCCACCGAGCGGACCGCGTTGCCGTCGAGGACCATCCCGCCCGGGCCGTTCAACCCGAACTCGGGTGCGACATGGCACCGGTCGGTTCGGGGCCGATCTCGCCATGGGCGCGCGCCTCGAGCGCCGCGTCGAGCGAATCGGAGAAGATCGAGACGACCCGGTCGACGATGTCGTCCTGGGCGTGCGCCTCGCACATGAACCACGGCTCGCGGGAATCCGGCTCGGGCATCGCGCCACGGGCGTGCATCCCGACGGCGACGGCGTCGTAGAGTTCGTGGTCGGTGTTCGCCCAGTCGCGGTATTCGGACGCCTCGACCTCGGAGAACATGATCCCGAACATGCACGGGTGGCCCGTGAAGTGGTACGGCAACCCGGTCGGTTTGAGGACCTCGCGCAGGCCGTCCTGGACACGGCGGCCGGTGGCATGGACGACTTCCAGCGCGTCCGTGTCACGCAGGATCGTCAGGGTCTTGACCGCGGCCGCCGCCGCGACGCGGTTGCCAGCGTACGTGCCGCCGTGGCTGACCTTGTCGGGCAGGACGCTCATGACCTCCTCGCGACCGCCGAACGCGGCGGCCGGGTAGCCGTTGCCCATCGCCTTGGCGTAGGTCGCGAGATCCGGCGTGACGCCAAAGAACTCCGCGGCGCCACCCTTGGCGAAGCGGAACCCGGTCTTGACCTCGTCGAAGATCAGCAGGATGCCGAATTCCTCGGTCAGGGCGCGCATCGCCTGGTGGAAGCCGGGCTTGGGCATGATCCCCTGGGCGTTCCCGAGCACCGGCTCGACGATGATCGCCGCGATCTCCTCGCCGCGCGCCTCGAACAGGCGCCGGAGCGCGTCGATGTTGTTGTAGCGGGCCGGGATGATCGTGTCGGCGACGGCGTCGGGGATGCCTCGCCCCCACGTCAGGCGGACCGGCGCATCGGGATCGCCGAGATCAGACATCTTGTCGGGCGAGACGCTGATCAGCGCGTAGTCGTGGACGCCGTGGTACTGGCCCTCGAATTTCACGATCTTGTCGCGCCCGGTGTAGGCCCGCGCGACGCGCATCGCGTGCATCGTGGCCTCCGTCCCGGAGACGGTCATGCGGACCTTGTCGACCCAGCCTGTCAGTTGCTTGACGAGCTCCATCGCGTCGACCTCGTCCTCCGAGGTGAGCGAGAAGCTGACGCCCTTGCGCATCCGCTCGTTGACGTAGTCGTCGACGCGATCGTCGCCGTGACCGAGGATGACCGGCCCATAGCCCATCCGGAGATCGATGTACTCGTTGCCATCGATGTCCCAGACGCGACCGCCCTTACCGCGATCCACGTAGATCGTGTCGTCGCCCCAGGCACGGAAGTTGGAGTCGGTCCCGCCCGGGAGCGTTCGGCTGGCGCGCCGGTACATCGCGGTCTGGACCTCGCGCCGGAGCGCGGGCGTCGTTCGGGCGGGGGCGGGCTCGGTGGCCATGGAGTCCTCGTTTACGGGTTTGGTCGCCCGGTCCATGGGACGGGCGTTGCGCATCGTGGGACGAAGGCCGAGCCATCGTGCCACACGCCCGACGAGGCCGTCAACGCGAATCGCGCGTCAGGGCAGACAGAACGCTGCGAATATCGCGGACATCGCGCCCGTTTGGTGGCGATACCTGCGAAACGATGCGCGTCCCGGGCGTCAGACCGGGGCGGTCAGCCAGGTCGGGAGTTCGCGACTCAGCGTCGCCAGTGGGAGCGATCCGTGGCCGAGGACGGCGTCGTGGAAGGCCCGCAGGTCGAACGAGGAACCGTCCCGGGCCGAGAGCTCGGCGCGCAGCTTCTCGATGGCGCGCTGGCCGATCTTGTAGGTCAGCGCCTGGCCAGGCCAGCAGATGTAACGGTCGGTTTCGATGACAGCGTCCGTCTCGGACAGGCCGGCGGCCCTGAGGAAGTCGATCGAGCGCTGGCGCGGCCAGCGCAGCGCGTGGAGCCCGGTGTCGACGACCAGCCGGGCCGCCCGCCAGGCCTGCGCATCGAGCATCCCGAACCGTTCCGATTCGTCGCGGAAGAGGCCCATCTCGTCGGCCAGCCGTTCGCTGTAGAGGCCCCAGCCCTCGACGTAGGCGCCACCGACCATCCGCGCCCCGAGGCGTCGGAAGGTGTTGAGGTGCGGGTTCTCCATCTCGAGCGTGATCTGGAAGTGGTGGCCCGGGGCGGCTTCGTGGTAGGTCGTCGTGGCGAGCTTGCTGTACTTGCGACTCGGCAGGTCGTAACCGTTCGCGTAGTAGATGCCGGGTCGGGAGCCGTCCGGGGCGGGCGGGTAGTAGTACGCGAAAGGCGCGTCCTTCTCCTTGTACTCCTCGACCGAACGAACGTCGCAGGCGGCCCGCGGCAGGACGCTGAAGTAGCGCGGCGCGACCGCCATCGCCCGTTCGATGTCCTCGGTCGCCCGTTCGATGAGCTCGGCCTTGGTCCGGGGTGTGTTCGAGACGTCGGCGTCGAGCATGGCGCGGTAGGCCGCGGTGTCGTCGCCGAAGCCCGCCGCGCGGGCGATCACCCGACGCTCGGCCTCGATCGACTCGAGCTCCTCGAGCCCGATCCGATGGACGTCCTCGGGTTCGAGATCGAGCGTCGTCCACGCGCGGATCGCCGTCCGGTAGAGCCGCTCGCCGTTGGGCGCCGACCACAGGCCCGGATCCTCGCGGGTCGCCGCGAGATACTCACCTCGCAGCGCGTCGAGGAAGGCCCGATCGGCGGGATACGTCAGGTCGCGCACGACCTCGCGGACGCGTTCGCGATCGGCTTCATTCGAGACCTTGACCATCGACGGCACGATCGCCGCTTCGATCGGCACGCTGAGCATTCGCTCGATCTGGGCGATGGTCCGCTCGGCGACGACACGCGGCGCGGTCAGCCCAGACGCGACGCCGTCCCGCAGGATCTCGGCGTTGGCCGCCATGAACGCGGGGTAGGCCTCGAGCCGCGCGATGAAGGCATCGAGCCGTTCGGGCGTGTCGGCCGGCTGGAACTGGGTGAGTTGCGGCAGGAGCTGTTGCGGCCCACCCATCTGGTCGACGACGCGCAGCTCGTGGAGCCGCTCGTCGTCCTCTTCGAGCTGGAGCTCGGCGATGACCTTGAGCATGTCGCGGGTGATCCGGTCCTCGGTGGGCAAGCCGTCGATGTCGATGGCGGTCGCCTGGGCCGCGGTCCGTTCCATCAGGGCCCGCGTCCGGGACCGGCCGTCGGGTCCCGGGTCCTCGAGTCGGTCGTTGTAGCGCTCGTCGCCGTACAGCGTCGCGGT
>DAIOXD010000003.1:0-25431 GCA_036758145.1 Candidatus Limnocylindrales bacterium | reverse complement strand
ACCCAGGCGGCGAGCCGGGCGGGGGACTGCGTCTGGATGAGGACGACGCCGAGCACGATGAGGATGAGCGACGGGATGAGGAAGAGGGCCGCCAGCCGGCGACGCCCGTTGTACAGCTGACCGAGCCCGGGGATGACGGCAGACAGGCCCGCCGCGGCAAGGCGGCGCAGGTCGGTGGGCCTCGTATCGGGCCGGATCCGGGTGGCTTGCACGCGGGCGTTCGTCTCCTCTGCGGTGTCCGTGTCTGCGGTTCCGTGCGACTCGCTGGTCGACGCCGAGTCTACCCCGGCGAACGCGCCAGGCATCTCGCCGGGCATGGAGACGCCGGGCGATCGATCAGCCTGCCATGATCGCCCGGCGTCTTCCCCTGTGACGACCCGACCCTCATCGGCGTGACGCAGGTCGTGGGGTAGGATGGCCGGGGATGACCGACCGAACCCTCCGCACCCTCGTCGCCGTGATGATCGGCGCGCTCGTGGTCGTCGTCGTCCTGATCCTGCTCGTCCTGGCCGGGCGCAACGACGCGCCGTCCGCGTCACCATCACCAACGGCGACCTCCCGGTCGTCCTCGGCCGCATCGGGGAGTCCGGCCGCCGGGGCGAGCGACGCGGCCACGCCCAGACCGAGCTCCCTGGTCTTGCCGACGCCGCTCGACTCGTCGAATCCCGGCGCGTCATCGTCACCGCTGCCCGCCCCGCTCGCGACGGTCACCTTCCTCGGCCTGAAGCTGGACGCGACCGACGCCCCGGGCGCCCAACCCCGGACCGTCACCTTCAGCAGCGACGGACCGGGCACGATCACCGCCCACCTCGCGTCGTCGACACCAAAGGGGACCACCCATATGTGCCTCCAGGTGGGCGCCAAGGTCATCGGCTGCAACGACATCGCGTCCGGGACGTTCACCGGCAAGACGAACCAGGCGCACGCGAACTGGCAGGTCACGCTCGAAGGGACCGCGGCGGCGGCGCCCGTCGTGGACCTGACCGTCACCTTCCAGGCGGTCGCCCCCGCGGTGACGATCCAGCACGCGCGCTTCGATGGCACGGATTTCCCGGACACCAACGGGATCCAGGCACGCGTCACGGCTCGATCCGCCGGCGATCTCCACCTGGTCGCGTCATGGGGCGGTCATCCATTCCCGTACGAGATCGACCTGGTCGACGAGACGTCCGGGACCGGGAACGCCACCTTCCCCGACGAGGGCCCGGGAACGAACGCCGACCAATCGTTCCCGATCGGCGCGGGGGATTGGCGGTTGGTGCTCAAGAACACCGAATCGGGTTTCGGCATCACCGACCTGACGGCCACCATCACGTGGCCGTGAGCGTGGATCGAGGCCCGAGGGGCTGCGCTGGGTTGCCTTGACGCACCGAAACCTCGTTGAACGCCATACCGGATCACGGGGCGGAGGTATCCTCGGACATCATCCGAGACGGGCTAGTACTTATGGCGCAAGCCCCGATCGCATCATCCGAGAGTCATCGCGCAAACCGGGGAGACCACCGTCATGTCGCTACTCCAGCGGGTCGAGCGGGCGAACCAATCCGTCGAAGGCGCGAAGGCCATCGCACCCGAACCGGTGGCGCCCCCGGCCCCGCCCCCGGACCGGCGAGCCGCCCGCGAGGAGATGCTGCGCGAGATCCGGCTACGCCTCCAGGAAGAGGTGATGATCGCCTTCGACTCGATCCTCGACGACTCCAAGGCGAGTGCTCTCCATGGCAAGCTCGAAGTGATCGTCGATCGGATCCTCCGCGTGCACAACTTCGCGGTCACGCATGTCGAACGAGACCACCTGATCGAGGAGCTCGTCGGCGAGGTCGGCGGGCTCGGGCCACTCGACCCGCTGCTCCAGGACGAGTCGATCACCGAGATCATGGTCAATGGGCCGAGCCATCTGTACATCGAACGAGCCGGGAAGATCCAGCGCGTCGATAGCTATTTCCTGAACGACGAACACGTGCTGCGCATCATCGACCGGATCATCACCCCCCTCGGGCGGCGCATCGACGCGACGAGCCCGAGGGTCGATGCCCGATTGCCCGACGGCTCGCGGGTCAATGCCGTCATCGAACCGCTCTCGCTGGTCGGACCGGTGATCACCGTCCGGAAGTTCCCAGCCAAGCCGGTCACCGTGGACGACCTCAAGCGCTTCGGCACGGCGACGGAGGAGATGTTCGAATTCCTGAGCGCGTGCGTCCAGGCGCGGCTTAACGTCTTCGTCTCAGGCGGGACGGGCTCGGGCAAGACGACGACGCTCAACGTCCTGTCCTCGTTCATCCCCGAAGACGAGCGGATCGTCACCATCGAGGACGCGGCCGAGCTCCAGCTCCGCCAATCGCATGTGGTGCGCCTCGAATCGCGCCCGCCGAACCTCGAGGGTCGAGGCGAGATCACGATCCGCGACCTCTTGCGCAATGCCCTGCACATGCGCCCCGACCGCATCATCGTCGGGGAGTGTCGTGGCGGCGAGGCCCTGGACATGCTCCAGGCCATGACGACCGGCCAGGATGGCTCGCTCTCCACGGGTCACGCGAATACGCCGTCGGACATGCTCCGCCGGCTCGAGACGATGGTCCTCATGACGGGCTATGAGTTGCCCCTGCGGGCGATCCGCGAGCAGATCGCATCGGCCGTCGACCTGATCGTGCACACGGCGCGTCTCAAGGACGGCTCGCGCAAGATCGTCAACATCACCGAGGTCTTCGGGATCGAAGACGACGAGATCCTGACCCAGGACGTCTTCGCGTTCGAGCAGACCGGCGTTCACGACGGCAAGGTCGAAGGGGTGCTCAAGCCGACGGGCATCCGCCCGACCTTCATGGGCAAGTTCAAGGCCAACGGGATCCAACTCCCGCCCGGGGAATTCGGCATCCCGTCCCTGGACTCCCTTCCGCCGGGCTCGATGCGCCGCGGCAAGGGTCGATGGGTCGACGGCGAGGCGACCGAGGCGCTCCCGGCCAGCGGACCCCCCATCGGTCTCGGCCGTGCGGTCGCGGCGGGCGGGATGGTCTACGTCTCCTCGATCGGGCCGATCGATCCGAAGACCGGGATGGTCACCAGCGGGGCGATCAAGGAACAGACGCGCCAATGCCTGCAGAACCTGAAGACCAGGCTCGAAACGGCGGGGACGTCGCTCGACAAGGTCGTCTGGGCCAACTGGTCGTTGCGCGACCCGACGGAATTCGACGCGTTCAACGAGGAGTGGGTGCGCTGGTTCCCGGGCGAGACGCCGATCGGCCAGGGCACGCTCATGCCGCCACTCCAGCGCCGCGCCGGGTTCCGGATCTCGATCGGCGTGATCGCCGAGGCATAGCCCCCGACCGAGTACGATGTCGGGCGCCCGGGGAGTAGCGTAGCCTGGCAACGCACGTGCTTTGGGAGCCTTGAGGGCTCAAGCGCTGTAGGATCGGGGTCGTGAGCGCGGGTTCGGCGAGCGAAAGACCGTCGATTATCCTGTGGTTCGCGATCGCGGTGGGCGCGCATTGGCGACTCTCAAGCCGTCGCTCGTAGCCGTCGTACGTGACCGCTCAACGGTTCGATCGCGCCGAGTTGCCGGTATATGCCCAGTGAAGTCCACGTGTGCGGAATACCCATCGACCGCGCGTCACCGATCCCGGAAGATGAACGCGCACGGTACGGTCACCGCCGGCCGGTCGGCTCGATTCGGCCGCCGGGCCCGGGCAGCGGCCCTTCATGCGTTCCGGTCAGGATCCACTCGACGCAGACCAGCGGACCGTGCCTGAAGAAGCGTGGCAACTCGTAGGCGAAGTCCGGCAGGGCGTTGCCGAGCCCAAGCGTCAGCCGAGAGCGGGGGCCACGGAACCGTGGAGCAAGCGCCTGGTGCGCGTGGGCAACAGCGGTCGGTCCTGGTGCTTCCAATTGTGCCGCGAAGCGCTAAGCTGACGTTGCCTTGGCCATCAGGCCCTGCGTTCCGTGGAGGTCCTCATGTCCCGCCTGCCGCGGCGAGCGCTCATCCTCGTATCCGCGCTCACCCTCGTCATGACCCTCCCGGTGACCGTCTCCGCGAACCATTCGTGGGGCGGCTACCACTGGGCCCGAACGGCAAACCCGTTCACGCTCAAGCTCGGCGACAACGTCAGCTCGGTCTGGGATCCCATCCTCGTGACGACATCGTCCGACTGGAGTGCGTCGACGGTCCTCGATACGACGATCGTGAACGGCGGGAGCCGGTCGGTGAAGTTGTGCGACGCGACGACAGGCCAGGTCCAGGTCTGCAACTCCAGGTACGGAAGTAACGGCTGGCTCGGCGTGGCGTCGATCTGGGCATCCGGTAGCCACATCACGAAGGCCACGGTCAAGCTCAACGACACGTACTTCAGCACCGCGTACTACAACACGGGTCCGTGGCGAAACCTCGTCTCGTGCCAGGAGGTCGGTCACACCTTCGGCCTCGCCCACCAGGACGAGAACTTCAGCAACGCGAACCTCGAGACGTGCATGGACTACACCAACGACCCGACCACGAACCAGCACCCTAACGCGGGCGATTACGACGAGCTGCTTTGCATCTACGACCCGACGAGCGCAGGAAAGACGCTGTCGACATTGACGCACTCCTGCGTCGGAACCGGCCACCTCGACTCGACGACGACGGTCGCCTCCACCCCCGCCATCGCGCCGGCGGCGGCGGGCGCTCCTGCGGCGGACGCGGCGTGGGGGAGACTCGTGCAGGTCACGAACCACGGCCACGGCGCGTGGTACATGCGGGATCTCGGGGCGGGCGACGTGATCCTGACCCACGTCTTCTGGGCCGACTGACCCGAGGGTGCCTCCAGGACGGGCGCGAACATAAGGGCTTCGGACCAGGGATCGTGCGGGGCGGTAACCCACCTCGACGTCTTCCGGTCCGAGTGCGAACCTGCCGCGACGCCTGCGCGCGGAGGCGATAGATCCGCACGCTGCCTGATCGCGCCTCCACGAACGGACGTCAACGTCCTCGCGCGGGCTTGGCGCATCTCGGTCCGCGGCACTCGTTCAACGACGCTGAGTCGGCGGCTATGTGGGATAGGTTCGACGACGCGATGATGAAGGTCTACTAGCACTAGCGCGCCGGCCGCGAGGCCGAGTACTGGACCTCTCGGTATCTGCAGCGCCTCATGGGGGATGGCTTTGTTGTCGTGGCCCGCCGGGAGGGATGCGAACCTCCGAGCTACTGATATGGGATCGGATGCGAACAAGCACAGTGGCGTGTTCAGCTATCCACGTCTGTCCAGCCGTTCAACGGTATGCGATACGAGCGCTGTAGGCTAGTCATGCTCGGTCTCGCGAGGCGTCATGTGCGGTTCGCGAGCGCGAAGACGGCGGGGAGTAGCGTAGCCTGGTAACGCACGTGCTTTGGGAGCACGAGATCGCGGGTTCGAATCCCGCCTCCCCGACCACCTCGGCGGTCACGACGAGCCGCATCTCGCGGACGGGATCGGGGCCAGCCACAGCGCGCTCCGAAATACGAGAACCAAGGGGGATGACGGCGCAACTCGCGGCCGGTGGCGCGCGGGTCCTGGCCGAGCCGGCGAGGACGCCATGGCAGACCGACAACGCCCGCCTCGAGGCGCCGGCCGGGCTGCAGCTGACGCTCTTCTCCGACGCACCGGCCGACTGACTGACCGCGCCCGTCGCGCCCCGTATCAGGTTCATTGATGGGTTCGATGGCTGCCTGCGTGGCCCCGCATGAGTTCCGGCAGTTCCGGAGGTCGGCTGAGCGTGGAAGGCGAGCAGATCATCGACCAGGCTGATATCGGCGGTTGGGTCGGGTCGGGATGGGCCGCTCGCGTGTCAACGGCGTCCTCCGACGACTAGGCTGGAACGCATGACCACCACGACCGGCCGGCCGCTCAGGGTCGGGATCCAGCTCCCCGAGGTCGAGCGCGAGGTGCGCTGGCCGGAATTGCTCGACATGACCCGCGCGATCGAGGACCTGGGCTTCGACTCGGTGTGGGTCGGCGAGCACCTGCTCTACCGCTGGGAGGACCGGCCACCCCGCGGTCCGTGGGAGGCCTGGACACTCCTCGCCGCGATCGCCGCGTCGACCTCGCGGATCGAGCTCGGGCCCCTGGTCGCCTGCACGAACTTCCACAACCCGGCGCTGCTCGCCAAGCAGGCCGCGACGATCGACGAGCTGAGCGGCGGCCGCTTCGTCCTCGGCCTCGGCGCCGGCTGGAACGAGCCCGAATTCCGTGCCTACGGATACCCGTTCGATCACCGCTTCGACCGCTTCGAGGAGGCCTTCACGATCATCCGGACCCTCCTGCGCGAAGGGGCCATCGACTTCGACGGGCGCTGGTACCAGGCCCGCGATTGTGAGTTGCTGCCGCGCGGCCCCCGACCGGCCGGTCCGCCCCTGATGATCGGATCGATCGGGCCCCGGATGCTGCGGGCCACGATGGCCCACGCCGACTCGTGGAACGCCTGGTACGACGACACCGAGAACCGCCCAGGGGGCGTCGGCCGGCTCCGTGGCCTGGTCGATGAGGCGTGCCGGGACGTTGGGCGCGACCCGTCCGATGTCGAGCGGACCGTGGCCGTCCTGGTGAGCATGCCTGGCGGCGCGGGGCGGATCCGGAGCGATGCCGGGAAGCCGGCGATCGAGGCTCAGGCCGGCGACCCGGCCACGCTGGCCAAGACGCTGCGTGAGTTCGCCCGCGAAGGGATCGGCCAGGTCCAGCTCGTCCTCGACCCGATCACCCTCGAGTCCGTCAAGGCCCTCGAGCCGGTGCTCGTCGAACTCGATCGTCAGGACTGAGACGGTGGTCGGAACCGCGTTTCCGGCGTGCTAGCATCCGACCGCGATGGGAAGCCCCGGATGACCTTGCCGGCCAAGCCCGCCCGATCGCGCGCCCTGCCCGGGCGTGGCGCGGATGAGGTCTCGCCGCTCGACAAGCGGATCATCGAGCACCTCCAGGAGGACGGCCGCCGGCCCTACACGCAGATCGCCGCCGACCTCGGCGTCTCGGAAGCGGCCGTGCGCGCACGCACCAACCGGCTCATCGAGCGCGGGATCCTCCAGGTCGTCGGCGTCACCGACCCGCTCAAGCTCGGCTTCCACCAGATGGCGATGATCGGGATCCGCTGCGAGAGCTCGAAGCTCATCGAGGTCGCCGAACGCCTCGCCCAGATGCCCGAAGTCGACTATGTCGTCATCACCGCCGGCAGCTACGACCTCCTCATCGAAACGGTGTGCGAGGACAACGACGCGCTGCTGGCGTTCCTCGCCGAGCGCCTGCGCGCGATCGACGGGGTGCGCGAGACTGAGACGTTCGTCTACCTGCGGTTGGTCAAGCAGACCTACCAGTACGGGACGCGCTGAGCCCCGGAGCGTCCCGGGTCGGATCGCGGAACCGTTGACCGACCGCACCATCGGACTACGCCATGGTCGGTCGGGAGGCCTGAGGCGGCTAAGATGCCTGTGAAGTGGGCGGGGCTCGTTG
The DNA here is from genome assembly GCA_036758145.1 of Candidatus Limnocylindrales bacterium. Classification (GTDB taxonomy): domain Bacteria; phylum Chloroflexota; class Limnocylindria; order Limnocylindrales; family CSP1-4; genus SPCO01. The sequence goes on along the minus strand of DAIOXD010000003.1, from coordinate 17,986 downwards.
TCGCGCCCCGAGTTCACGAGGACGCGCGTGCCGGTCCAACTCCTGTTCTTCGCGATCGTCGCCGCGAACCTCGCGGTGATGGCGCTGATCGTCGTCCCGCCGATGATCGGGCGGCGGAGCCCGATCGGCTCCGACCCGGGTCCCGCGGACACGGCCGAGCGCCGCGCCGCGGAGGCCGCTGTGGTCGGTGGCCTGGCGGCCGGCAGCACCGACGACGGCGTCTCGACCGAAACGTACGACCGGGTCGTTCGCATCGTCTCCTGGGTCTTCCTGCTGACGACCACCGCGATCGTGGCCGTGACCCAGCTCTGGTTGCCCACCGAGCCCGCGATCCTTGCCCTGCTCGCCTTCGCCGGACTGTTCGTCGTGGTGATCCACGACCTTCTTCCGCCGGACACGCTCGGCCCCGCCAAGTTCGTCGTCGAAGGATCGGTGGCGATCACGGTGGCCACCCTCCTGGTCGCCCTGACCGGCGGCTACAGCAGCCCGTTCTTCTTCGCCTTCCCGCTCATCGTCGGCGGGGCCGCGCTCGTCGTGTCGCCGCCGATCACGGTCGCCCTCGCGGGCGCGGCCACACTCGGCTACGTGCTCGCGGTCCTGGCCGGATCCACGGTGGGCACGATCGGCCCGAACGCATCGGCGGTGGTCGGCGTCAACCTCACCGCGCTCATCCTCATCGCGTACGTTGCGATGGTCATCGCCCGCGCCCAACGGCGCACGCGCGACGCGGCCATCCGGCTTTCGACGGTCGACTCGCTGACCGGCCTGTTCAATCGCTCGTTCTTCTTCGCGGCGATGGAACGGGAGATCGCACGCAGCGCCCGGTCGGGTCGTGGCTTCTGCCTGCTGATGATGGATCTCGACGAGCTCAAACTGATCAACGACCGACTGGGCCATTTCTACGGGGATCGCGTGCTGCGCGGCGTGGGCGAGGTGATCACGCTGGGCGTCCGTCGCATCGACACGGCGGCGCGCTACGGCGGCGACGAGTTCGTCGTGCTCCTTCCCGAGACCGACCCGACCGGTGCGTTCGTCCTGGCCGAGAAGATCCGGCTCGGCGTCCACGCCATGCCGATCGAGATCGAGGGTGGTATGCCGAGCCCCTCCCTCTCGATCGGGGTGGTCAGTTATCCGGATGACGGCCGCACCTCCGACGAGTTGATCATCAGCGCCGATGGCGCGATGTACGCCTCGAAGCGTGCCGGCAAGGACCGCGTCACGGGTGTCCCGGTCCCGCGCTCGGGCCAGCCCCTGACTCCGGTGTAGCATCGCCCGGTGAGCGATACCGAACCCGGATCCCGGTCCGGTCCGCGCGGCTTCTCGACCCGTGCCATCCGGGCGGCGTCGCGTGCGCCCGACGTCAACCAGACGCCGACCAGCGTCCCGATCTACCAGACCGCGACCTTCGCCGCGGCCGACGCGGACGAGCTTGGGCGCGTCGCCGCGAACGGTCGCGCGGGCTACGCCTATAGCCGGATCTCGAACCCGACGACGAGCGCCCTCGGTGCCGCGTACGCCGAGCTCGCTGGTGGCGCGGCCGGCGTCGCACTCGCCTCGGGGATGGCCGCCATCCACGCCGCGCTCGCGTCGCTCGTCCGCGCTGGCGACCGGATCGTGGCGCCGATCGCCGCCTACGGATCGACCCGGAGCCAGCTCCTGCGGACGTTCGGCGGGTTCGGTGTCAAGGTCGACATCGTCGATACGACCGATCTGGACGCCGTGGCCGCGGCCCTCGCGGCCGGCCCGACCCGGGTCCTCTACGCCGAGACGATCGCCAACCCGACGACGTACCTGGCCGATCACGCGGCGCTCGCCGAGCTCGCCCATCGACATGGCGCGACCTACGTCGTCGACAACACGTTCGCCTCGCCGTACGTCTGCCGGCCGCTCGAACTGGGAGCGGACCTGGTCGCCGAGTCGGCGACGAAGTTCCTCGGTGGCCACAGCGACGTGATCGCCGGCGTCGTCGCCGGCTCGTCGGAACGCATCGCCGACGTGGAGCGCGTCCAGGTCGACACCGGCGCGACGCTCGGACCGCTCGACGCCTTTCTCGTCCTGCGCGGCATCCTGACCCTCGCCATCCGCGCCGAGCGCCACGCCGCGACCGCTGCGGCGCTGGCCGCGTGGCTCGAACGCCAGGACGGCGTCCGGACCGTCCTCTACCCGGGCCTCGCCAGTCACCCTCAGCATGACGTCGCGCTCAGACAGTTCCGGCCGGGGGTCGCCGGCGGGATGCTCGCGTTCGAGGTCGAGGGTGGACGCGCGGCGGGCAAGGCCGTGATCGACGCCTTGATCCTGCCCGAGCTGACCGCCTCGCTCGGGAGCGTCCACACGATGGTCGTCCACCCGCCATCGACGTCGCATCGCCAGTCGAGCGAGGCCGACCTCTTGGCCGCCGGGATCACCCCCGGCCTCCTGCGCGTCTCGGTCGGGCTCGAGGATCTCGAGGACCTCCAGGCCGACTTCGAGGCCGCCCTCGCGTCCGCGGCGGCCGTGGCGCCCGCGAATGGGCAGAGCGGGCGATCGGTCCCGGCGCTCGGCGCCGTCTAGGAGTCGGGGCCATCGCGACGACGACCGCGCGCTCGGCGGCCACCAGCCGTCCGACCGGCCGCAACATCCCGGCCCGCCTCGGTTATGGGCTGTGGCACCTCTTCACGGCCGTCGACTTCGCCGTCTTCCAGATCATCTTCCTGGGGTTGCTCGCGGTCGTCGGGATGACCATCAAGCAACTCCCCGACTTCGCGTTCCGTTCGGCGACCGACTACGCGACCGGGATGGACCAGCTTCACGCTCGCTATGACCCCGTACTCGGCCAGGGGATCGTGGATGTCATGGAGCGGCTCTCGCTCTTCGCGGTCTTCCGCTCGCCATGGTTCAGCGCGGGTCTGGTCGTCCTCGTCGTCTCGATCATCGTCTGCACCCTCGACCGCACACCGAAGCTATGGCGTGGCGTGAGCGATGTCCGGGTCGCCCAGCCAGCGCCCTATTTCGACCCGCGGCTGCCGGACCGTGCCGCGATGGATGGCCTCACCGCGGACGGCGTGCGGTCGGTCCTCCGCCGCAGCGGCTTCCATGTCCGCGAGGCGACCGAGGCCGGCGGCGCGCGCTTCCTGTACGGCGACCGTCACCAATACACGAAGATGGCGACGCTGCTGACCCATGCCGGCCTGGTGACCTTCCTGGTCGCGGCGGCGGTCACGTCCCGCCTCGGCGACGAACAGGGCCTGGTCGTCGCGGTCGGGGAGTCGCTGACCGTCCAACCGATCGGGACCCCGGGCCTCCTGCTGGTCAAGAACAACGACTTCGAGGCGCCCGGCTTCGACACCGGCCACCCGACCGACTTCACGACGGACCTGGCGGTCTACCAGGACGGCACGCAGATCGCTCGCAAGACGATCCGGGTCAACGACCCGCTCTCTGTAGGCGGCTACACCTTCCATCAGAACGGGTTCGGCCCGGCGCCGCACATCGTCCTGCGGAGCGCAGCCGGCGCGATCCTGTGGGACGCGCCGGTCCCGATGACCGACTCCGCCGACGGGCTGCCGTACGCCTCGATCGGTATCCCCGGCCGCGACATGGGCCTCAAGCTGCTGCTCGACAAGGAGGCCGACGGGCGGGGCATCGTCGTCGCCATCCCGTACCGGGTGGTCGGTACGGGCGCGGACGGCCAGCCCGTCGAAGATGTCTACCAGCCGGTCGACCTGCACGCCGGCGACGCCAAGGTCTCGCAGGGGCTCGACCTCTCGATCGGCGTCACGGACTTCGGTCAGTTCACCCTCCTGATCGCCAAGCGCGACCCTGGCCAGGGCCTGGTGTGGATCGCCTTCGCGCTCCTCATCGCCGGCATCACCATCACGTTCTACCGGCCCCGCCGTCGGGTCTGGACGCGGCTCGCGCCGGACGGGAGCCTGGGCATCGTCTGGCGCTCGGATCGGTATGTGGACGTCGAGCATGAGTTCGGGCGGCTACTCGACCGGCTCGTGGTGGCGCGAAACCCGGCCTGAACCGCAACCCGCGGCGTCGCCGCCGGTGACCTCCAGCGGGCACTCTTTCGGTGCTGAATCGCAACCCGACTGAGGAGTAGGCTGCTCGCAACCCCTCGCGCACGTGTCAGATCGTGTGCCATGCCCATCGGACCACAGCAGGAGTCCCATGACCGCTCGACAGGCTGCCATCTCGGAGATCGCCACGCATCGGGTCGCCAAGACCCAGGACTATCTCAAGGACGCCGGGGCCGACATCTACGGGCAGTACGTCTTCGACGAGCGCGCCCAGCGCGACTACCTCGCCAAGCCGATCTTCCGCAAGCTCCGCCGGACCATCGACGGGCACGAACCCTTCGATCCCGCGATCGTCGACGCGGTCGCGCACGGCGTGAAGGAATGGGCGCTCGCGCAGGGCGCGACCCACTACACGCACTGGTTCGTGCCGATGACGGGCTCGACCGCCGAGAAGCACGATTCCTTCCTGACGCCGACCGGCGACGGCCAGACGATCGCCGAGTTCTCGGGCAAGAACCTCGTCCAGGGCGAGCCGGACGCCAGTTCGTTCCCATCCGGCGGCATCCGGGCCACGTTCGAGGCCCGCGGCTATACCGCGTGGGACGTCACCAGCCCGATCTTCCTCCAGGTCGAGCCGAACGGCGTGACGATGACGATCCCGACCGCGTTCGTCTCGTACACCGGCGAGGCCCTCGATCACAAGATCCCGTTGCTGCGGTCGCAGGAAGCGCTCGGAGCGCAGGCGCTGCGTGTCCTGCGCTGGTTCGGCAACACCACGGCCGCCCGGGTCTTCACCAACATCGGGCCCGAGCAGGAGTACTTCCTGGTCGACCGACATCTCGCCGGGCAGCGCCCGGACCTGGTCCTGACCGGTCGGACGCTCTTCGGCGCTCCGTCGCCCAAGGGTCAGGAGCTCGAGGACCAGTACTTCGGCACGATCCGCGAACGGATCCTGGCGTTCATGATGGATCTCGACCGCGAGCTGTGGCGCCTCGGGATCCCGGCCAAGACCCGCCACAACGAGGTGGCCCCCGGCCAGTTCGAGATGGCGCCCGTCTTCGAGCCGACCTCGGTCGGCTCCGACCACAACATGGTGGTCATGAGCTTGATGCGGCGTCTCGCGACGCAGCACGGCCTGATGTTCCTGAGCCACGAAAAGCCATTCGCAGGGATCAATGGCTCCGGCAAGCACAACAACTGGTCGATGGCCACCGACGAGGGCGAGAATCTGCTCGATCCGGGCAACGACCCGCATGCCAACGCCCAGTTCCTGGCCTTCCTGGTGGCCGTCATCCGCGCCGTCAACGTCCATGCGGACCTGCTCAGGGCGAGCATCGCGGACGCCGGCCAGGACCACCGTCTCGGTGCCAATGAGGCGCCGCCGGCCATCATGTCGATCTTCCTCGGCTCGCAGCTCGAGGACGTCGTCGAACAGCTCGGCAAGGGGGCGACCTCGGGCTCGAAGAAGGGCGGCTCGGCGAATCTCGGGGTCACCTCGCTGCCGGTCCTCCCGAAGGACGCGACCGACCGCAACCGCACGTCGCCGTTCGCCTTCACCGGCAACAAGTTCGAATTCCGCGCGGTGGGTTCCTCCGCCCCCATCTACTGGCCGCAGACGGTCCTGAACACGGCCGTCGCCGATTCGCTCGAGCAGCTCGCCGATGCGCTCGAAAAGCTCGACCCCGGCGACTTCACGGGGCTTACCGCGATCCTCTCGAAGGTCGTCGGCGAGAACCAGCAGGTGCTCTTCGAGGGCAACGGCTACTCCGAGGAGTGGCATGCCGAGGCGGCTCGGCGCGGGTTGCCGAACAACCGGACCACCGTGGACGCGCTGCCGTCGCTGACCACGGACAAAGCCAAGAAGTTGTTCTCGACATTCGGCGTCCTCTCGGAGCGCGAACTCGCCGCGCGCGTGGAGATCAACTGGGAGCGCTACATCAAGGTCAGCAACATCGAGGCGAACTGCGCCCTCGACATGGCCAAGACGATGATCCTGCCGGCCACGGCGCAATACCTCGGCCGCCTCGCGGCGGCGCCCTCATCGCGCGGCATCAACTCCGTCTGCGAAGAGGTCTCGGGCCTGGCCGACTCGCTCGTCGATTCGATCCGCGCGCTCGAGCACGCGCAGCACGAGGCGCACGACGCCACATCGGTGCAGGCCGAGGCGCGCGCGTTCTGCGACAAGGTCATCCCGGCGCAGAACGCACTGCGCGAGGTCGCCGACCAACTCGAGACGCTCGTCGCCGACGATCTGTGGCCGCTGCCCAAGTACTGGGAGCTGCTCTTCCAGTACTGACCGCCGGGGATTCGGCCGCTGGCCCTCGTGGTCGGTGCGAGAGGATTGCAAGGGCGGAGTATCGCGATGGGGGAGCGTTGCAACGTCCGCATACCGTGGCACCGGTACCATCGAAAGGTTCCGAGCCGCTCAAGTCCTTGGGCTGCTCGGCCCGCGGAGGAGGACACCAGACATGCGTCGTTCTTTCCTGGCGGTGGGAGTTGCGATCAGCCTCATCGCATCGGCTTGCAGTAGTCCCTCGAACAGTCCGGCCGCGAGCACCGGCGGGGGAGGCGGAACGGGCAGCCCGGCCGCGAGCACGGGCGGCGGAGGCAGTAGCCCGGCCGCGAGCACGAGCGGCTACGATCCAAACGCGATCACCGGACCGGCCGTCCTGTCCGGCTGGCAGTCTTCGCCGGCCGAGGGCAACGCGCTGACGCAGACGGTGCTCGGCTTCCAGTCGGCGTTCCCGAACGTCAAGGTGGACTACGAGCCGGTCGCCGGCGACTACCCGACGGTCATGGCCACGAACTTTGCCTCGCACAACGTCCCTGACGTCTTCTACGTCGACGCGAGTTACGCCCAGCAGTGGATCGACCAGGGGTTCCTCGAGCCGTTGGACGACTACGTCACCAAGTCGGGCTTCGATACGAGCCAGTTCTTCCCCGGTTACGCCTCGATCTTCAAGGGCACCGACGGGAAGACGTATGGCTTCGCCAAGGACGGCAACACGATCGCGATGGCCTACAACTCGGCGACGGTCACGACCGTGCCGAAGACGATGGACGACCTCGTGGCCCTCGCCCAGAGCCTCAAGGGCACGGCCGGCCTGAAGGCGCCGATCTGCCTGAACCCGGGCCTCGATCGCGGCCTCGCATTCCTATATGCGCAGGGCGGATCGCTCGTCTCGGATGACGGCAAGACCGAGCAGATCGACTCGGCCGCATCCAAGACCGCCGTCCAGTGGTACCTGGACCTGTTCAAGAACGGCCTCGGGATGACCGCGAGCGACATGGGCGACGACTGGTGCGGGACCGCACTGGGCAAGAAGCACGCCGCGATCACATTCGAGGGTGGCTGGCTCGATCCGGCGATGTCGAGCACCTATCCGGACGTCAAGTACGCCTGGGCGGTCATGCCGACCGGCTCGTCCGGTAGCCCGGTCACGATCTCGTACACGGTGAGTTATTCGATGGGAGCGGACTCCAAGGACAAGGACCAGGGCTGGGTCCTGCTGTCGTATCTCACGGGCAAGGACGGGATGACCGCCTGGACGAAGGGCGGCGTCGCTCTCCCGTCGCGGAAGGACGTCCCGATCCCGCAGGGCAAGGACGTGCTCGCGTCCGAAGCGGCGTACGCCAAGCCCGGCAGCGGGTTCATGCCCGGCTACAACGACGTCCAGAAGGCGTTCCAGGACGCCTTCACCAACGAGATCCAGAAGAAGACGTTCAACGCCGATCCGGTCGTCACGGCCACGGTGGCCGCCATCAACAAGGCCCTCTCCCAGTAAGTCTTGGACCACGCCGAATTCGGGGCGTCCCTCTTCCGGGCGCCCCGACTCGCGCGGTTCGCAGCTTCCGCTGAGGGAGGTTCCGAGATGGCGGTCGCGACCGTGAACCAACCCGTTCGAGGACGCCGGCGCGGGCTCGGATCGGAGGCCGTCGCCGGATACCTGTTCATCGCCGTGCCCATGCTGCTGTTCTTCGTCCTCCAGATCGGCGCGATCTTCTACGCGCTCTTCATCAGCCTCTGGAAGTGGAACATCCGGAGCGGGCCGGTCCAGTTCGTCGGGCTGCAGAATTACGCCAACGCGTTCAATGACGGCGTCTTCATCCGCGCGATCCAGAACACCCTCTACTACACGGCCATCTGGGTCCCGCTGACGATGACGATCGGCCTCTTTCTGGCCGTCATCGTCAACCAGAAGATCCGCGGACGGACCTTCTTCCGGGCCGCGTTCTACTTCCCGGCCATCGCCAGCTCGGCGGCGATCACGATCCTGTGGATCTTCCTCGCAGCACCCGACGGCCTGTTCAACGGTGTGCGGGCCGCGTTCGGGCTCAACCCATTGTTCGAGTTGTTCGGCTACACGCCCAACCAGAACTGGCTCGGCAACGCCCAGACGGCGCTCGATTCGGTCATCATCCTCAATGCCTGGACGACATCCGGCACGTTCATGCTCTTCTACCTCGCCTCTCTCCAGGCGATCAGCAGCGAGATCTATGAGGCGGCCGCGATCGATGGCGCCGGCGCATGGCAGACATTTGCAAAGATCACGTTCCCGCTCCTCAAGCCGGGCCACTACTTCGTCGCAACGGTCGCCGTCATCGGCGGCCTCCAGCTGTTCGACCAGGCGGCGATCGCGGGCGGTCCGAACGGCGATCCGACGAACGCCCTGATGACCGTCGTCCTCTACCTCTACAACGCCGCATTCACGCAGTTCAATTTCAGCAAGGCGGCGGCGGTCGGCATCATCCTGTTCATCGTCATCTTCGGCGCGACGCTCATCCAGCGGCGGCTGTTCGGAACGGCGCCGTCATGGTGAGGGGAGACAAGTGACGGTATCGGCCGACCCAAGCCTGGTCGTCGCTCGGGCGACGGCGACGTCGGCAGCACCGACGGGCAGGCCGGGGAAGATCCGTCGGATCGTCGTCTATGCCTTGCTGATCGGCTACGCCATGCTCATGTTCACGCCGTTCGCCTGGTCGGTGATCACCTCGTTCAAGACGCTGCCGGACTCGGTCCAGCTGACGGTGATCCCGCAGCCGTTCACGCTCGACGGCTGGCAGTACATGATCACCAAGCTGATGCCGCCGATCCTCGTCCTCTTCCTCAACAGCGCCGCCATCGCCGGCGTCGTGACCGTGACCAACCTCGTCCTGGGCAGCGTCGCCGGCTACGCTTTCGCGCGCCTGCGGTTTCCCGGTCGCGAGCTGCTCTTCCTCGTGGTGCTTGGCACGCTGATGATCCCGGACCAGCTCCGGCTCGTCCCGGTCTACCTGATCTTCAACGCCTTTGGGCTCACCGGCGGGTTCGGCCAGTACGTCGCGATCGTGCTCGTCCTGGCCATCAGCGCAACGACCATCTTCCTGCTTCGGCAGTATTTCCTGACGATCCCGAGGGAGCTCGAGGAGGCCGCCCGGATGGATGGTGCCGGGTTCTTCACGACCTTCCTGCGGGTCATGTTGCCGCTGGCGACGCCGGCGCTGGCCGCAGTCGCGATCTTGCAGTTCCAGGGGACATGGAACGGCTTCTTCTGGCCCCTCATCCTCCTCCGCGACCAAGCGCACTACACCATCCCGCTCGGCCTGTCGTTCTTCCGCACGTCCGGCGGCTTTTCCGTGAATTACCCGCCGCTCATGGCCGTCGTCGTGCTCGCGACCGTGCCCGTCCTCGTCCTTTACCTGTTCTTCCAGCGCTACTTCGTCGAGGGGATCGCGGCCAGTGGCGTCAAGGGCTGAGTCGGGCCTGCCGCCCGCACCGCGCCTTCGTGCGGCGGTCAGGACGGCCGCGACGGACTTCTACTTCAACTCGTGGCGCCTCGTCCCGGCCAATCTGCTGTGGGGCGCAGCCGTCCTGGTGATCCTCGTCGCCGCGACCATCGTGCCATCGGCGATCTTCCTCGCGCCCCTTCTCGCCTTGCCGACAGCCTGGATCTTCCGGATGGCGGGGCGCATCGGTCGCGACGAGCCCACGTCGTTCTGGGATGGCCTCGCAGCCTGGCGATCCCCCTTGCCGGTGCTCCTCCTCGGGGTCGCATTCGCCGGATGCGCGGCCATCTTCTGCGGCAACATCGTGATCGGGATCGCATCCGACAACCTCGTCGGCTGGGCGATCGCCACGTTCGCGTTCTGGGGGCTCGTCGCCGAATGGCTCCTGGCCTGGACGGTCTGGCCGCTGCTGTTCGACTCCGCCCGGGCGGACCGCCCCGTCCGCCAACGACTACGCCTGGCGGTGCTCCTGGTTCTGGCCCATCCCCGCCAGATCGGCGGGCTCGGTCTTGTACTGCTCGCCCTGCTCGCGCTCAGCACCATCGCATTCGTCGCACTCTTGACGATCTCCGTGGCATTCTCGGCGCTCGTCGCCGCGCGGTATGTCCTGCCCGCGGCGGATCGCCTCGAGACCGCCCTTGGTGGTGCGCGTCCGTGACGCTCCCGATCCAGGTCGGACCGTCCACCATCACGATGAACCGCGACGATCGATTCGTCGTGTGCCAGCCCGACGGGCGGATCGAGCGACAAGCCGAGGAGGGCTTCTTCGCCCGGGATACGCGGTTCGTGTCCGGCTACGAGGTCTTCCTCAACGGGCAACGACCGCTCCTGCTCAACGCCTCGCCGGTCCAGTTCTTCTCGGCACGCTTCGAATACACGAACCCGGAGCTCCTGGACCGCGACGGGCTGGTGCCCCGCCAGAGCCTGGCACTCCGGATCGATCGGACGGTGTCGGGTGGTGTCCACGAGGACTACGACGTCGTCAACTACGGCCGCCGTCCGATCCGCCTGACCATCGAGATCGAGATCGAGTCCGATTTCGCCGACATCTTCGACGTCAAGGCCGGCCGGCTCGTGCGCCGCGGCGAGATCAATCAACGCTGGTTCCGTTCCAAGCGGGAACTGCGTACGACCTATGTCCATCGTGACTTCGTGCGCGAGCTGGTCGTCCAGGCGGATGGCTCGGACAGCACGCCGCAGTTCGCCAACGGGCGGTTCATCTTCGTTGCCGAAGTCGCCCCCAAGGATGTCTGGCACACCTGCCTGCGCTGGCTGCCATTGACCCATTCGAAGCGGCGGCCGGCGACCCTGCCCTGCAATTCCGTGGCGGGGCCGCGCCCGGATCAGGTCGGACCACGGTTGCGCCGGGTCCGCCTCGAGACGCCCAATCACAGCGTCAGGCGAGCGTGGGATCAGGCGCAGGTCGACATGGATTCGCTGCAGCTGGAAGATCCGGCATTCGAAAAAGGCGTCTTCATCCCGGCGGCCGGCGTGCCCTGGTTCGTGACCCTGTTCGGGCGCGACTCGCTGGTCGTCTCGATGCAGGGGATCAGCGGCTACCCCGAGTTCGCGGCCGGCGCGCTGCGCCGCCTCTCCGAGCTCCAGGCGACCGAGGACGATCCCGAACGGGACATGGAACCCGGCAAGATCCTGCATGAGATCCGCCACGGCGAGCTGGCCCAGCTGCGGATCCTGCCGTTCCAGCCGTACTACGGCACGCACGATGCGACGAGCCTGTTCGTCATCGTCATCTCCTATCTCTACCAGTGGCTCGCCGACATCGGGGTCCTGACCCGATACCTGCCGAACGCCGAGGCCGCGATGCGCTGGATCGACGAGTCGGGGGACCGCGACCGGGATGGCTTCCAGGAGTACAAGACGCGCTCGAGTCATGGGTACTACAACCAGGGTTGGAAGGACGCGGGCGACGCCATCCCGCACGCCGACGGCTCGCTCGCACCGTTGCCCCTTGCGCTATGCGAGCTCCAGGGCTACGTCTACGACGCGAAGCTGCGGCTGGCCGACATCTACGAGATCCTCGGGCGAGGGCGGAAGGCGGCCCGCCTGCGGACGGAGGCCGCGACCCTCTACGAGCGGTTCAACGACGCGTTCTGGTGGGAGGCGGAGGGCACCTATTACCTCGGGCTCGATGGCCAGAAGCGCCCGATCGAATCGGTGGCCTCCAACGCCGGGCACTGCCTGGCGAGCGGGATCGTCCCGCCGGAGCGCGCGGAGCGGGTCATGCGGCGCCTGATGGCCGACGATATGTGGTCCGGCTGGGGGATCCGGACGCTCTCGTCAGATCATGTCGCCTACAACCCGTTCAGCTACCACACGGGCTCGGTCTGGCCGCATGACAACGCCCTGATCGCGGGCGGGTTCCGCCGCTATGGCCACGATGCCGCGGCCGGCCAGGTCGCGAAGGGGTTGTTCGACGCCAGCGAGCGCTTCCAGGCCAACCGGCTGCCGGAGTTGTTCGCGGGCCTTCCTAGGGACGAGGGCAGCTTTCCCGTCCAGTACCTGGGGGCCAACGTGCCACAGGCATGGGCGGCCGGATCGATCTTCCGCTTGATCGCGGTGCTGTGCGGGATCCACGCCACGACCGACCTGGCCGGGTCGCGGCTCTACATCGATCCCGCCCTGCCCGACTGGCTCCCCGAATTGATCATCCGGAATCTCCGGGCAGGGAGCGGAGCCGCCGAGCTCCAGTTCCACGACGGGGGGCTCGACGTGCTGTCGAACACGACGGGCTTCGAGATCGTCCACGGGCCGGCACCTCGACCGGCACCATCGGTGAGTCGGTAGCACAGCGCAGCCGAGGCGGCCCCGGCTGACGGTTGGCCCACATTGGTAGGGCAACGATGCGGCACCATACGCGGATGCCCGACCAGGACGTCCACCCGTATCGCTCGCTCGGGCTGCTGTCGGTGGCGCACGCGATCAACCACGCCCAGGCCGTCGTCCTGCCCCTGATCTTCCTCAGGATCATCGACGAGTTCGGCGTCGGAGTGGAGACGATCGCGTTCCTCGCCGCGTTCGGGGCCTTCGCCTCGGGGATGGTCCAGCTCAGCTACGCCGCCCTGACGCGGGTCGTCTCGCGGCGTCGCCTGCTCGCCATCGGCGGGATCCTGTTCGGTGGCGGGTTCGCGCTCCAGGCGTTCGCCAACAGCTTCCCGACCTTCGCCATCCCGAATGTCGCGTCGCGCATCGGTGGCTCGCCGCAGCATCCGGTCGGCAACGGGTTGCTGGCCGAGCAGTTCCCGACCGAACGGCGCGGTTTCGCCATCAGCGCGCACATCGCCGGTGGCAACATCGGGACCGTGGTCGTGGCGCTCATCGGCGTCCCGATCATCGCGGTCTACGGCTGGCGGGGCGCCTCGATCGCGTTCGGGCTGCCGGCCGTCGCCGTCGCGCTCCTCATCCTGCTCTTCGTCCGCGAACGCGGCACCGACCGCGCGGCGGCCCTCGCGAGCGGGACCGTCCGGGCGGCGTTCGGCCGGATCCTCGGCGACCGCGACCTGCGCTGGCTCTACCTCACCTCCGCGCTGGGCGGCGGCGGGCGCGGCCTCGGGGTCGTGAACCTGTTCGCGCTCGTCTACCTGACCCGCGTCCTCCACCTCGACGAGGCAACCTCGGGGCTGATGTACGGGGCGCTCATCGTTTTCTCGGTCCCGATGCCGCTGGTCGCCGGCTGGCTCTCCGACCGGATCGGGCGCAAACCGCTCATCGTCGGCGTCTACCTCGGCGGCGCCATCGGGTTCATCGTCTTCCTCGCGGCCGGCACGTCGCTGCCGCTGCTGTGGGTCGGCATCGTGCTGATGGGGCTCTTCACGTTCGCCGAAAGTCCGCAGCTCCAGGCCCTGCTCGGCGACATCGCACCGCCGTCGACTCGCGACGCGTCGTACGCGCTCTATTTCGCGATGGCTTTCGGGGTGGGGTCGCTGTGGACGATCCTTTACGGGATCGTCATCGATGCCGCCGGGGAGGCCGCGGGTCTACCGCTCGTCTTCGTGCTCATGGCGATGACCTTCATCCTGGCGGCGCTCGGGACCCTGCCGATCCATGCCGAGCAGCGCGCCCGCGACAACGCGGAGTTCGAGGCCAGCCTGCGCTGATCGAGCCGGCGGGAGCGGCTGGCATACTGCCGTGGGCGCCCGGACGGGGGCCGGAACGAGGAGCCGTATGGACGCCCGGATCCTGCTCGTCGAGGACGACCCATCGATCCGCGAGGTCACGGCGATCGGCCTGCGGAACGCCGGCTTCACGGTCGAGACGGCCGCCGATGGGGCAGCCGGTCTCGAGCGGTTCAAGTCCGAGCCGTTCGACCTCATCCTGCTCGACGTGATGCTGCCGCGACTCGACGGCCTCGAAGTGTGCCGGGCGATCCGCCGCACCTCCACGATCCCCGTCGTCATGCTGACCGCGCGGGCGGACACGATCGATGTCGTCGTCGGGCTCGAGGCGGGGGCCGACGACTATGTCAAGAAGCCGTTCGAGGTGCCGGAGCTGGTCGCCCGGGTCCGGGCGGCCCTCCGTCGGGCGGGTCGCGGTCCGGAGGATGCCGAGCGGATCCACCTCGGCGCTGTCGCGATCGATCCGGCCGGACGGACGGTCAGCCGGGACGGAGCCGAGATCGCGCTCACGCGAACGGAGTTCGACCTCCTCACGGAGCTCGCGCGGCATGCCGGGCAGGTCCTCAGCCGCGACGTCCTGCTCGACCGGATCTGGGGCTACGACTACCTCGGCGACTCGCGCCTGGTCGACGTCGCGATCCAGCGCCTGCGCGCCAAGATCGAATCGGACCCGGCCGCGCCGGAGCTGATCCAGACCGTGCGTGGCAGCGGTTACAAGGCCGCGCGCTGACGGGCATGCACGTCGCACAAGGGATCCGGGCGCGCCTGACGATCACGCTCGTCGCGCTCGTCGCGCTGACCGCGATCCTGCTCGGCGCGGGTGCCTACCTGTTCGTCGCGAACAGCCTCCACGACCAGGCGCTCCGCGACGCCACGACGCAGGCCGGGTTCGACCTGTCGGTCACCGTGCCCGACGCTGCGCTGCCCGCCGCCCCGACGGCCGACGACATCACGGCCAGTCACCTGCTCGACACCTTCCATCAGCGAGGCATCGGGGCGATCGTCGACCTCGGTGCGAATGGCGAGGCCGTCTCCGAACCCGACCTGCCCGGGGCGCTTGCCACGCTCCCCGCCGACCTGCGGCAGCGGGTCGCCCGGGGCGAGCTGGCCTTCGCCTGGACCACCGTCGCGGGCAAACCGAGGTTGGTCATGGGTGGACGGGCGGGCTCGTCCGGTCCGGTGCTCTACTTCGTCCGTGACGTGAGCGCGATCGAGGAGGGTCTGACCCAACTGCGCCTCGCCCTGATCGTGGGCGCCATCATCCTCATCCTGCTCGCCCTGCTGGTGGCCCGGGTGATCGCCCGCGGCGTGCTGGCGCCGGTCGAGGCGGCCAGCCGGGCGGCCGAACGGATCGAGCGCGGCGACCTCTCGGCGCGCGTCCCGGTGACCTCGAACGACGAGTTCGGGACCTGGGCCGAGCGCTTCAACCGGATGGCCGAGGCGCTGACAGACACGATCGGCCGGCTCGAGGCCGCCGAGGCCCAGAACCGGAGCTTCGTGGCCGACGTCGCGCACGAACTGCGGACGCCCCTTGCGGCGCTCGTCGCTGAGGCGTCGATCCTGCGCGACCACCTCGAGGCGCTGCCGGCCGCGAGTCGTCGGGCGGGCGAACTCCTTGTCGCCGACGTGGGCCGCCTTCGGACGCTCGTCGACGAGCTGATGGAGCTCTCGCGGTTCGATGCCCGCGCGGAACGGATCGCGCTCGAACCGACCGATCTGGGCCGGCTCGTGGCGACCGTCGCGGCCGCTCGCTACCCTGGCGCGATGCTTGCCCTGCCCCGGGACCGGCTCGTGGTCGACACCGACCCGCGGCGGCTCGAGCGGATCCTCGGCAACCTCCTCGACAATGCCCGCGAGCATGCCCCGGGCGCGCCGGTCGAGGTGACGCTGGCCGCGGACGCCGATGAGATCGTCCTCGCTGTCGCGGACCGCGGCCCGGGCGTGCCGGCGGACCAGGTCGGCCGCCTCTTCGAGCGCTTCTACAAGGCCGATCCGTCGCGGCATGGAGGGAGCAGCGGCCTGGGCCTGGCGATCGCCGCGGAGCATGGCGCGCTCCTCGGCGGGACGCTCACCGCGACCGAACGCCCCGAGGGCGGCTTGCGGATCGAGCTCCGCCTGCCTGTGACCGGATCGTTACCTCGCAGCGACGCGACCGAGACGGGTGGCATCGAAGCTTCGGATGCGACCTTCCGCAACCAGGAGCCCAAGCCATGAAGCGTCTCCCATCGAGCATCCTCGTCGCCACCCTCGTCGCGGTCCTCGCCGGCTGCGCTGGGTCGACCGGCGGTCTCGGGACCGTCCCGACCGCCGCCCCGACCCCATCGGCCGATCCGACGGGACCCGATCTAACCCCGGTCCCGAGTGGCTTGCCCGCCTCCTCGACCGGGCCATCCGACGAACCCGGCTCGAGCCCGGGCCCGACCCAGAGCCCGGCAACATCGCCGGCTGGGACGATGCTCGTGCGGGCCTACTTCGTGCTTGGCGGGGACCCCGGCAGCGTCGGCCTCGTGCCGGTCCTGCGCGAGGTCCCGAAGACCGCCCAGGTG
This sequence comes from Candidatus Limnocylindrales bacterium, assembly GCA_036758145.1. Lineage (GTDB taxonomy): Bacteria > Chloroflexota > Limnocylindria > Limnocylindrales > CSP1-4 > SPCO01. The sequence continues at coordinate 1,540 of DAIOXD010000003.1, read as the reverse complement.
GCCACCGCAGCGATGGACGCGCTGCTCACCGGACCCACCGCCGACGAATCGGCCGAGCGGACGATCACCTCGGCCGTCCCTGCGGGGACCCGACTCGTGGGGATCTCGATCAAGAACGGCCTCGCCACGGTCGACCTGTCGACCGAATTCGATTCGGGTGGCGGGAGTGCATCGATGCACGACCGACTCGCCCAGGTGGTCTACACGCTTACCCAGTTCAGCACGGTGAAGTCGGTCGTCTTCCAGATCGAGGGCCAGACCGTGACCGTCTTCGGCAGCGAGGGAATCTCCCTCGACGGGCCCGTCGGTCGGGTCGACTACAAGGACCAGCTGCCGGCGATCTTCGTGGACCGCCCGGCGTACGGAGCCGCGCTTGGCAACCCGGGGCGAGTCTCGGGCAACGCCGACGTCTTCGAGGCGACCTTCCGGGTGACGATCATCGATGCGGCGGGCAAGAGCCTGGTCGACCAGCAGGTCATTGCGACGTGCGGGACGGGTTGCCGAGGCACCTTCGACATGATGCTGAGCTACACGGTCGCCAAGGGCCAGTACGGCACCTTGCGCGTCTACAACCCGTCCGCGAAGGACGGTACGCCCGAGGACATCCGGGACTACCCGGTCTGGCTCACGCCGTCGAGTTGATCGTCATCCGGACAAGTGAAGTGCTTGCGGGAGGTGGGTCGATCAGTAGGTGCGGCCGGAGCTCGAAGGTGTCGGCGAACCCAGCGTCCCCGTCGGCGAGGCGACGAACCACTTGTCCGCGAAACCCTGTCCGGTCGTGTCGCCGGCCTTCCCGTCGCCGCCGAAGTAGTAGAGCGGGATGCCGTTGTAGGTGACCTGCATCGACCCGTCGGGCCGGGCGAAGGTCGCCAGTGTGCCCGTCACGCCGTCGCCCGCCTTGACCGTCGCGGTGCCTTGGAGCACGAACGGCGGCCACTTCGTTGCGCACGCGCCGGTGCACGCTGTGGTGTTGGCGGAGTCCGCGGCAAAGGTGTAGAGCGTCATGCCGTTGGGGCCGGTGAGGAACGCACCGACTGCCCCGTTGGCCACGGCGACCGTGTTATCGCCGCTGCTGGCCGCTGGACTGGAAGCCGACGTCGGTGCCGGGGTCGAGGCCGCGGCCACGCTAGGTGCCGTGCTAGCACCGCCCGAGCTGCTGCAGGCGGAGACGAGGAGCACGATGCCGCCGAGCGCGGCGATCGTGCGGGTCCGGAACGTGCCGGGAGTCGATGACATGCGGGGTTGCCCTCCTGGGTCGGTCGCGATCGATTGGCATCGGACCCTACGTCGGGAGGTCGGCCGCGGTTTCGCCGGGAGCGCCGGGTGTCGGGTCTGGCGGGGTGCGCTATCATCCGCAAGCCCGCACGGCGGGCACATTCGGTCGGGGCGTGGCGCAGCTTGGTAGCGCGTATCGTTCGGGACGATAAGGTCGGAGGTTCAAATCCTCTCGCCCCGACCAAAGCACCTTAATGTCCCGGTCTCTGTTCTCTGGCGTCGTTTCTTGCGCGCCTCCGGCGTGTCGGTGTGGGCGAGACGCGAG
>DAIOXD010000002.1:0-32001 GCA_036758145.1 Candidatus Limnocylindrales bacterium | reverse complement strand
GATCAGCACCGGCCCCTTCGCGACGCGTGGATCGTCGAGGCGGTGCGGACACCGATCGGTCGCTACGGCGGAGCCCTCGCAAGCGTCCGCCCGGACGATCTCGCCGCCGCGGTCCTTCGCGCGGTCGTGGAGCGGGCCGGTCTCGACCCGGCGCTCGTCGAGGACGTCATCCTCGGCTGCGCCAACCAGGCCGGCGAGGACAACCGCGACGTCGCGCGGATGGCCCTGCTGCTGGCGGACTTCCCGGTCGAGGTCGGTGGCCTGACCGTCAACCGGCTGTGTGGGTCCGGGCTCCAGGCGATCAATTCGGCCGCCCACGCCATCGCCGTCGGCGACGGCGATATCTTCATCGGTGGTGGCGTCGAATCGATGACGCGCGCGCCCTACGTCCAGCTCAAGGCCGAGACGCCCTATGACCGGGGCGACCGTGAGATGGCCGACACGACGCTCGGCTGGCGGTTCGTCAACCCGCGCCTGGCGGAGCGTCATTACCCCTATTCCATGGGCGAGACCGCCGAGAACGTGGCGGAACGATGGGGCGTCTCCCGCGAGCGCCAGGACGCGTTCGCGCTCGAAAGCCAGCGGCGCGCCGTCGCCGCCATCGAAGCCGGCCGGTTCGATGACCAGATCGTCCCGATCTCCGTCCCGCAGCGGAAAGGCGACCCGCTCGTCATCGACCGCGACGAGCACCCCCGCGCCGACACGAGCCCGGAGGCGCTCGCGCGGTTGCGCCCGGCCTTCCGGCCCGAGGGCGGCACGGTCACCGCCGGCAACAGCTCCGGGATCAACGACGGTGCCTCGGCGGTCCTCCTCGTCGAGGCGGATCGGGCGCGCGCACTGGGCCTGCGCCCGCTCGCGCGCGTGGTCTCGACGGCGGTCGCCGGCGTGGACCCTGCCGTCATGGGGATCGGGCCGATCCCGGCCACGCGCAAGGCGCTCGAACGTGCCGGAATCGGCATCGAGGACCTCGACCTCATCGAGCTCAACGAGGCATTCGCGTCGCAGTCGCTCGTCTGCATCGACGAGCTGGGGCTCGACCCGGCCAAGGTCAACGTCAACGGCGGCGCGATCGCGCTCGGTCACCCGCTCGGGATGAGCGGCGGCCGCCTTGTCACGATGCTGACCCACGAATTGCGCCGGACCGGCGGTCGCTACGGCCTGGCGACGATGTGCATCGGCGTCGGCCAGGGGATCGCGACGATCGTGGAGCGCCTGGACGGCGACGCCTGACCATGCCCACGACGCAGATCCCGGATGCGCTTGACGCGTGGCGGGCGGCCGAACGCCGATGGGAGGCCACGGACCCGGTCGCGCCTGGATACCGCGAGGCGGCGATCGAGGTCATCGCAGCATGGCTTCGATACCAGGAGCTGACCGAACCCGACGGCGGTTCATTCGTGCTGGTGGCGGACGATGACCATCGCTACGTGGCGGTCGGCGGAGGCGTCAAGGCCGCGCTTGGTTACGAGCCTGCGGAGCTTCTCGGTCGAGGGGTCGAGGACATCGCGGCCCCCGACCTAGCTGCCGACACGCCGATGGAGTGGCAGCGCTTCCTCACCGATGGACGACAGGACGGCGAGTATCGGCTGCTGGCGCGGGACGGCCGCGAGGTGTCGATGCGCTTCCAGGCCCGTGCGCATCATCCGATCGCCGGGTACCACAGCTCGCGTCTGACGCTGGACACCGCCGACCACTGAGGATCGGCGGCGCGTCCGCGATCGAGGGTTACGTGAGCCGGCGGAGGAACCAGACCACTGCGAGGCCGACGAGCCACGGGATGCCGAACAGGAATGCCAGGCCGGCACCAAGGAGCCAACCGATCGGCCCCAAGCCGGTCAGCAGCAGCAGGACGATTGGCAAGGCGAGCGCCCAGATGACGAGGAGGACGGTGAGCGGCCCGTGCAGGGCGCCATGGCCCCGTTCGACGTAGATCGTTCGTGGTTGTGACTGGATCACGGCATGTTTCCTTGTGTCCTGGGCGACCCTCGCCCAACTGAGCCGATCATGTCAGACCTTCGCCCCACGTGCCTTGCAGCCATATGACGGCCCCATCACGGCGATGGCCGCGCAACGGCTTTCCGGACCGCACTAACTCTCCCGACACTGGCCCATCGATCCCAGTACGAGAGTTTCGGCGCCCACGCTTGTCGAAACCGGTTGTCGTGCGTACGATGTGCGTGCACCGGGTATCCCGAGGCACAAATCGAACCTGATCCAGTTCCCGGAGGCCCAAGCCCGATGATCGACCAGCAGCCCGCGACCGTGGTCTCGCTCACCGATGCCGCGATCGGCAAGCTCAGCGAGCTGACCAAGGAAGAGACCAACCCGGCGATCGGCCTGCGCGTCTACGTCTACTCCGGCGGCTGCTCGGGCTTCCGCTACGGGATGATGCTCGAAGACGCCCCGACCCCCGAGGATCGCATCCTCGATGTCAGCGGGATCAAGGTCTATGTCGATGGCCAGTCCGTTGACCTGCTCAAGGGCTCGCAGATCGACTACGTCGACACGCTGATGGGCGCCGGCTTCACGGTCAACAACCCCAACGCCGTGGCGGCCTGCGGGTGCGGCTCCAGCTTCCGGACCGCCGACGACGGCGGGGCCCCCAAGGGCTGCTCGCACTGACCCGTCGCCCGCCGAGTCGCGGGCACCACGACCGACACCACTGAAGCCGCCGGGCGACCGGCGGCTTCGTCATTTGCAGGGCGCCCGAGATGGCCGGACCATTGGGGCATACGCACCGCCGGCCGCAAGCGGACTAGACTCGTGACGGACGGCCGCCCGGGCCATCCGCGATCGAGATCGAACCGTGAAGGGATGGTCGATGGAGATCCCCCTCTTCCCGTTGCACACGGTCCTCTGTCCGGGCATCGTCCTGCCCCTCCACATCTTCGAGGATCGCTATCGGGCCCTGACCCGCCACTGCCTCGACACGGGTGCGCCGTTCGGGGTCGTCCTGATCCGCGACGGTCATGAGGAGGGCACGGTTCGGACACTCGCCCTGGCGGGGGTCGGGGCGCTCGTCGAGATCCGCGAGGCCGGTCGATATCCCGATGGCCGCTATGACCTCCTGGCGGCAGCGACCGGGCGGTTCGCCATCGACACGGTCGATCCGGGCCGCGAACCCTACCTCGTGGCCGATGTCACGCCGCTCGAGGACGAGGTCGGCGACGAGGCTCGCGCCGAGCGACTTGCCGCCTCGGCCATCCGGCGCTTCGTCCGGTACCTCGAGCTCATGCGGGCGCGCGAGGGCGAGACGAGCGAGGTCCTCGACATCCGTGTCGAGGTCGAGAATACCGGCGTCGGCGACACGGCCGACGACGACCCGAGCGACGACGAATCGATGGTCGACGACGTCGATCTCGACATCGGCGTCGAGGACGTCGACGACGCCGACGAGCCGCCGGGTGCGCTCGAGATCGAGACCGTGACGCAGGCCACCGAAGCCGAGCGCCGGCGCGACCTCGCGATCCCGGATGACCCGACCGTCCTGTCCTACCTGCTGTCGGGCATCGTCCAGATCGAGCTGCCGCGTCGCCAGGCGCTCCTCGAGGCGGCGACGACGGCCGACCGGCTCGAGGCGCTGGTCAGGCTCCTCGACCGGGAATTGCTGCTGTTGGCCGGTCGGCTACGCCTGTTCGCGCCCGACCCGCGATTGCTGCGCGGTCCGCGGCGCAGTTAGCGCGCCCGTCAGCGCGCCTCGAAGGAGCGCTTCGAAAGCCCGTAGAAGTAGCCCTCGATCGTGAAGTCGGGCGTGTCATCGGGCCTGGCGACCGCACCAAGCGTCACGAAGAGCGGCGCGAAGTGTTCGACCGTCGGGTGCGCGTAGGGCATTCCCGGCGCCTTCTCGCGGAAGGCGAAGAGCTCGTCGATATCGCCGCGGACGAGGGCTTCGGTGGCCCATTGGTCGAAGTCGATCGACCACTGCGGCGCCCCGGGCTTGCCCATGAAGTACTCGTGGACGAACGGCAGGCCGTGGGTCATGAACCCGCTCCCGACGATCAGCACGCCCTCATCTCGCAACGGCGCGAGCCGCCGGCCGACATCGAACAAGTGCTGCGGATCGAGGGCGGGCATCGACATCTGGAGGACCGGGATGTCGGCGTCGGGGTACATCGCCTTGAGCGGTACCCACGCGCCATGGTCGAGGCCGCGCGTCTCGCGTTCGAGGACGGGTTCGTTGGCCGGCATGAGCGCGCGGACCGCCGCGGCCAGGCCTGGTGCGCCCGGCGAGTCGTAGGTCATCTCGTAGTAGTGCTGCGGGAAGCCGTAGAAGTCGTAGACGAGCGGGACCTTGTGCGTCGAACTGAGCGCCATCGGGGCCGTCTGCCAGTGGGCGCTGACGATGAGGATCGATTTCGGGCGTGGGAGCGATGCGCCCCAGTCGCCGAGCTCGCCCATCCACTCGGCGTCTTCGAGCAGCGGCGGGGCGCCGTGGCCCAGGTAGATGGCGGGAAGCGGTCCCGATGGATCGGTCATTGGCGTAGTGTGCCAAGAAGTCGTCGTCTCGGCTGCGACGGACCCCCAAGAGGTGCGACATGCTCGCTCATTCGATGCTGGTGACGACGGTCGCGGTGACCGATCTCGACCGGGCCAAGGCGTTCTACCGCGATCAGGTCGGGCTCCAGGTGCTCGAGGAACAGCCGTTCGCGATCCGGTTCGGGGCCGGGAAGGGGAGCCAGGTCTCGGTCCGGAAGGGGCAGCCGAACGTCGGTCAGACGGTCGGCCATTTCGAGGTCGACGATATCGAGGCGGTCGTCCGCGAGCTCACCGGTCGGGGCGTCGCGTTCCAGGAGTACGAGACGCCCAAGACGGTCGACTTCATCGCCCAGATCGGGCCAGCCCGCGGCGCCTGGTTCAGCGACCCCGACGGCAACGTCTTCGGTGTCCGCCAGGGTCCGGTGCCCGGGCAGGGCTGACGCAGGGCGGTCGCCTTATTCGCTGAAGCGCTCTTCCTTCCAGGGATCGGCGTCGTTGTTGTAGCCGTAGCGTTCCCAGAAGCCGAGCTGGTCGTGGTCGAGGAATTCGAGGCCGCGGACCCACTTGCTGCTCTTCCAGAAATACCGCTTCGGGATGAGCATGCGGAGCGGGTACCCGTGTTCGAGCTCGAGTGGCTCGCCACCGAAGGTGTCGGCCAGCATCACGTCGTCGTCGTCGAGGACCGAGAGCGGCACATTCGCGGTATAGCCCTGTTCCGCATGCGAGACGACGTGGGTCGCGTTCGATCGGACGCCGGCCATCTCGAGGATGGTCTGGATCGGGACGCCCTCCCAGGTCGTGTCGAGCTTTGACCAGCGCGTGACGCAGTGGATGTCGGTGTTCACGGTCTTGCGCGGAAGGTGCTTGAACTGGTCCCAGGTCAGGGTGAACGGCGAGTCGACCTCGCCCCAGACCTTGAAATCCCATGTCGCGAGGTCCGTGTGCGGGACCGAGCCGTAGTGGAGGACCGGGAACTTGTCGGTCTTGTATTGGCCGGGCGGGATGCGTCCCGCGATCGCGGGGTCCTGTTCCTTGGTACCGAAGAGTCGTTCGAACATGGTGGGCGCCTTCCTCGAGGGCTCGAAGCGTCGGGCTGCTGGCGGCATCGTCTCATATGAAGGTCACGCTCCCATGACGGGTCACTGCCGTCGCTGCGGTACCCTTCGCGCGTGCCAATGCCCGAAGCCGATGCCGCGCCGCGCGTGGTGATCGTGATGCCCGCCTACAACGCGGCACGAACACTCGAGCGGACCTATGCCGACATCCCGCACGACCTGGTCCATCGGATCATCCTCGTGGACGACGTGTCGCACGATGAGACCGTCGATATCGCCAGGCAGCTCGGGCTCGACGTCATCATCCATAGCCAGAATCTCGGGTACGGCGGCAACCAGAAGACGTGCTACGACGCCGCCCTCGCGGCCGGCGCCGATATCGTCGTGATGCTCCATCCCGACTACCAGTACGACGCGACGCGGATCCCGGCGCTTATCGCCCCGATCGCCGACGGATCGCACGACCTCATGCTCGGCAGCCGATTCCTGGGCGATCCCCGCGCCGGCGGGATGCCGATCTGGAAATACGTCAGCAACCGATCGCTCACGACCGTCGAGAACTTCGCGTTCGGGATGCACCTGTCCGAGTACCACACAGGTCTCCGCGCCTACAGTCGAAAGCTGCTCGAGACGATCCCGTATCGCCTGAACAGCGACGACTTCGTGTTCGATCAGGAGCTCGTGGCGCAGGTCGTCGCGGCCGGGCTGGCGGCGCGGATCGGGGAGATCGCCGTGCCGACCCGCTACTTCGAGGAAGCCTCCTCGGTCGGCTTCAAACGCAGCGTCGTCTACGGCCTTTCCACCTTGCGGGTGGTCGCGCGCTACCTCCTTCACCGGTTCCGAGTCCGGCGCTCCCGGAAGCTCGCCGCGCGTCGCCCCGACTGAGCCGCCTGATGTCGATCGGCCGAGGCGCGTTGCTGCGAGGGACGATCGGCATCGCCATCAGCGTGGCCGCCGTGTGGATCCTCGTCCACTCGGTCGATGTGGGGACGGCGCTCCAGGTCCTGGGTACGGCATCCCCGCTGTGGATCGCGGTGATGCTCGTCACGGCGATCCTCGACATCTCCTCCCGGGGGGCCCGCTGGCGCGTCCTGCTGGCTCCGATCGCACCGTTGCCGTACCGGCGTGTCCTCGGTTACACGTATCTCGGATACCTCGCCAACAACGTTCTGCCGGCGCGCCTGGGCGAGCTCTACCGGAGTCATGCGCTGGGCGAGGGCGAGGGGGTCAGCCGGACGACGGTGCTTGGGACGGTGGTGGTCGAGCGGGTGGTGGACACCGTCATGGTCGTCGCGATCGCGGCCCTCGCGGTCCTGGTCCTGAGCGTGCGTGGGGTCATGACCAATGCGGTCCTGCTTGGGTTCGCCTTCGTGTCACTGCTGGTGATCGCGCTGGGTCTGGGGATGGCGGCGCATCGCCTGCCGGGCGCGAGCCGGGCCACGGCGATCATCGAGCGCTGGCCACGGGTCCTCGAGCTCGCCCGGCGGCTGCGCGAGGGCCTGGCGGTGGCCGGGCGCCCGCGGACGATCGCGGGGGCCCTGTTCTTCAGCGCCCTGGCCTGGGCCGCGTCGATCGGCACGTTCCTGGCGGCCGGGCAGGCGGTCGGCGTGCAGCTGTCGCTCGCCCAGGCGGCCCTGGTGACGAGCGGTGTCGCGCTCGTGACGATCATCCCTTCGGGTCCCGGGTTCGTGGGCACCTTCGAGCTGACCGTCGTCGAGATCGCGGCCGGATTCGGGGTCCCGCGCGATGCCGCCTTCGCGCTCGGGCTGCTGGTCCACGTGATGATCCTGGGGATGACCTCGGTCGGCGGCGTGATCGCCCTGCTGGCGCGACGGAACCGCGAGGCGCAAGAAGCTGCCGAGGGGGTGGCGCCCGGCGCCGCCGGGGAGGCCGGAGAAGCCGAGGCGGCCGAGCCACCCGGGCAGCCGCGACGAGCCTGATCGTGGCGGCCGACTTCCCGCACGTCTTCGAGCCGCTCCAGCTCCGCCACAAGACGCTGACCAGCCGGATCGTCTTCGGGGCGCACACCGCGAACATGGCCGAGGACGGGCTGCCTGGCGCGCGGCACATCGGCTACTACCGTGAACGGGCGCTCGGTGGGGCGGCGATGATCGTGGTCGAGCCGGTGCCGATCCACCGGACCGGCGTCCTGACCCGCGGCAACTTCCGCCATGACGACGACGCGATCATCCCCGCCTTCCGGGCAGTCACCGACGCCTGCCGAGAGGCGAGCCCCGAGATCGTGATGATCCACCAGCTCTATCACGTCGGCCAGCACGGCGACGCCGACAACTCGTTCGCGCCCAACTGGTCGCCTTCGGGGCTGCCGTCCTACCACGACGCCGACGGCAGCCATGCGATGGCGCCCGACGAGGTCGAGGAACTCATCGAAGGCTTCGTCGCGGCCGCGGCGCGCGCCCAGGCGAGCGGGTTCGACGGGGTGGAGATCTTCGCCGCCTACCACGCCGTCGTCGACCAGTTCTGGGCGCCCTGGTCGAACCGGCGAACGGACGAGTGGGGCGGTACCTTCGAGAACCGGATGCGCTTCTCGTCCGAGATCCTCGGCCGGATCCGCGAGCGATGTGGCGAGGACTTCATCATCGGGCTCGCGATCAGTGCGGATCCGGCGTCCGACGCGTTCCCGTCGATCGCGGAGCTCGCCGAGATCATCGCCTGGCACGACGAGCGGCGGCTGATGGACTACGTCACGTGCGGGACGGGCTCCTATTTCGATTTCGAGGCGATCATCCCGACGTCGCTGCTCGAGCAGCGACTCGGGGAGCCGTTCGCCGCGGCGCTCAAGGCGGTCGTCCGGAACGCGAAGGTCCAGGCCGAGAGCCACATCCGGACGCCGGCCGCGGCCGAGGCCGTGCTGGCGGCGGGCCACGCCGACATGGTCAGCATCGTGCGCGGCCAGATCGCCGATCCGCACCTGGTCGCGAAGGCCCGGGCGGGGCGCGCCGACGACGTTCGGCCGTGCATCTCGTGCAACCAGCTGTGCTGGGGCCGGCGGTCGCGCGACTACTGGATCTCGTGCCTCGTCAACCCGTCGGCCGGGCGTGAGTGGGAATGGGGCGGCGACCGGTTCGAGCCGGCCACGGTGCCGCGGTTCGTCCTGGTGGTGGGCGGCGGGCCCGCCGGGCTGGAGGCGGCCAGGGTCGCGGCGGAGCGCGGTCACCAGGTGACGCTCCTCGAGCGTGGGCCGGTCCTCGGCGGCCAGTTCCGGCTCGCCGGGCTCCAGCCGTCGCGGGGCCAGATCACGGACCTGCTGGGCTGGTTCGGGCGACGGCTCGAGACGCTCGGGGTGGACGTGCGGCTGTGGGTCGAGGCTGAGGCCGAGGATGTCGCGGCCGCCGGCGCGGACGAGGTGGTCGTCGCGACCGGGTCCCGTCCGGCCCGGGCCGGGTTCCAGCGGGCGCTGCCGATGGTCGATCGGCTCCCCGGGGTGGACGGCGCTGATGTCGTCGCGATCCACGACGTGCTGGACGGCATGGCCACCGCGGGCGGGCGCGTCCTCGTCCTCGATGACCTCAACGACTGGCGCGGGCTTGGAACGGCCGTCCAGCTCGCCGAGACCGGCCACGACGTGACGATCCTGACCGGGGCCGCGGTCGTCGCCGCCGGCCTCTTCCACAGCGCGGCCGACGGGCCGTTGCGCAAGCGGTTTGCGGCGGCCGGCGGCCGCTCGATCACATCCTCGAGCGTCCTCGCGTGGGACAGGGGCATCGCCACGGTCCGGTCCACGCTGACCGGCGAATCCGCCGAGATCCACGCAGACACCCTCGTCATCGCCGAGACCCCGGTCGCCGAAACGGCCCTCGGCGCCGCGCTCACCGCCCGCGGCATCGCCTTCCATCAGATCGGCGACGCCGTCGCTCCCCGCCGTGCGAGCCTCGCCTTCTACGAGGGAAGGGAACTGGCGCGCCGCCTCTGATTCGCGCCGCCGTACCATGTCCCTGGCACGGCGCCTCCAGGTCGCGCGAACCCGAGGAGATCAGATGGCTGTCCCGGACCTCGAACACCCCGCCGTACGGCGCGGTCGGGCCGCGCGACAGAGCGAGCGCCTGGCTCGGACGATGGACACGCTCCCGTATCTGACCCGCAAGCTGCCACCCGTCGAGGTCATCTCGACCGGCGGGCTCGAGCAGATCGAGGCCAACGCCGACACCCTCCTCGAGCAGGTCGGGATCGAGATCGTCAACTTCCCCGATGCGGTCGAGATCTTCCGCGGCGCCGGCGCGGACGTGACGGGCACCCGCGTCCGCTTCCCGCGTGGCATGTGCCGGGCGCTCGTCACGGCCACCGCGCCCAAGATCTTCACCCAGCGCGCCCGCAACGACGCCCGGAGCGTCCAGATCGGCGACCCGTACATGGTCCTGGTGCCGACCTATGGCTCGCCGTTCATCCACAACCTCGACGAGGGCCGTCGCTACGCCACCATCGAGGACTTCCGTAACTTCGTGAAGCTGACCTACACGAGCCGCACCCTCCACCACGGCGGCGGGACGTTGTGCGAGCCGGTCGACCTCCCCGTCAACAAGCGCCATCTCGAGATGGTCTACAGCCACATCCGCTACTCGGACCGGGCGTTCATGGGTTCGGTGACCCACCCGAGCCGCGCCCAGGATTCCGTCGAGATGGCGCGGATCGTGTTCGGTGCCGAGACGATGGAACGCGAGCACGTGATCATGGGCCTGGCCAACGCCAACTCGCCGATGTCGTGGGACTTCAACATGCTCGGCTCGGCCAAGGTCTACGCCGAGAACAACCAGATCATGCTCATCACGCCGTTCATCCTCGGTGGCGCCATGGCGCCCGTGACGGTCGCGGCGCAGGCCACCCAGACGCTTGCCGAGGCGCTGGCGGGGATGGCATTCTGCCAGATCGTCAAGCCGGGCGCGCCGGTCATCTTCGGCTCGTTCGCTTCGTCGATGTCGATGCAGTCCGGAGCGCCCACCTTCGGCACCCCGGAACCCCAACTTGTGCTGTTCGTCCTCGCTGCCCTCGCTCGCCGGCTCGGCGTCCCGTTCCGGAGCGGGGGCAACTTCACGGCGTCCAAGCTGCCCGACTACCAGGCCGCCTACGAGAGCGCGATCAGCTATCTCGCCACGATGCAGGCCGGCGTCAACTTCAATCTCCACACCGCGGGTTGGCTCGAGGGCGGGCTGGCCATCGGCTACGAGAAATTCATCCTCGACGAAGATCAGGCGTCGATGACCGGCGCCTACATCGGCGGCGTCGACGTGACCGACAACGGCTTCGCGCTCGACGCCATGCTCGCCGGCGGGCCGGGCCAGCATTTCCTCGGGTCGCCCCACACGCTGGCGAACTTCGAGGACGCGTTCTGGCGGTCCGAGATCTCCAACAACGACAGCTTCGAGCAATGGCAGCTCGACGGCGGGCTCGACGCCGCCCAGCGGGCGAACGTGCGCTGGAAGCGCCGCCTGGCCGAGTACGAGATGCCGCCCCTCGACGAGGCGATCCACGACGAGCTGATGGAATGGCTGGATCGGCGCAGGGCGAGCTTCCCGGATTCGGACGTCTAGGTCCGCGTGGGCTGGGCGATGCGGGCCGGTTCCATCGTGGCCCTCGGCGGCGTCGTGGCGGGGACTGGTAGGCGCCACTGGCGGCTCGAGAGGCGGCCACGAATGCCACTCCGCTCTGTTGGGTGCCTATCAGGCACGGAGCCGTGGCGAGCGTGTGATCGGGCCCGCCTTGGAGGACCTTGGATGGTCCAGTCGGGACTGCCAGGCCCCGAGGCGCCACGCCCGAGATGACCGCCGCCGACCCGCTCCTCCAGCCGTTCCAGCTCCGGCACCTGACGCTCCGGAACCGGATCATGAGCACGGCCCACGAACCGGCTTATGCGGAGGATGGCAAGCCGAAGCTGCGCTACCAGCTCTACCAGGAGGAGAAGGCCAAGGGCGGGATCGCGCTGTCGATGTTCGGTGGATCGACGAACGTCGCACCCGACTCGCCGCCGATCTTCGGCCAGCTCTACGCCGGCAACGACGACATCATCCCGTGGTTCCGGCAGATGGCCGACCGGATGCACGCGCACGGCGCCGCGACCATGGTCCAGCTCACCCACCTCGGCCGGCGGACGGTCTGGGACGACGGCGACTGGCTGCCGACCATCTCGTCGTCGTCGGTCCGTGAGCCGGCGCATCGGTCGTTCCCGAAGGAGATGGAAGAGGGCGATATCCGGCGAGTCGTCGCCTCCTACGCCGAGGCGGCGCGTCGGTGTCGGGAAGGCGGCCTCGACGGCCTGGAGCTCGAGGCCTACGGCCACCTGATCGACCAGTTCTGGTCGCCGCTCGTCAACAAACGGTCGGATCGCTACGGCGGGTCGCTCGCCAACCGGATGCGCTTCTCGATCGAGGTGCTCGAGGCCATCCGGGCGAAGGTCGGCCCCGACTTCATCGTCGGGATCCGGATGACCGGCGGCGAGGACGTCCCGGGCGGGCTGAACGAGGCCGACGGCCTCGAGATCGCATCGACCCTGGCCCGGACCGGGACGATCGACTTCATCAACATCGTCAAGGGCTCGATCGCCACCGACGAGGCGATCTCGCACGTCATCCCGGGGATGGGCACGCCGTTCGGGCCCGCCCTCCAGTTCGCCGGGCGATTTCGCGAACGGGTGAACCTGCCGATCTTCCATGCGGCCCGGATCGCCGACGTGGCGACGGCACGCTACGCGATCACCGAGGGTCTCCTCGACATGGTCGGGATGACGCGGGCGCACATGGCCGACCCGCACATCGTGCGCAAGCTGGAAGCGGGCGAGGCCGACCGGATCCGGCCGTGCGTCGGGGCGTCGATGTGCATCAACCGGCTTTACCAGGGACTCGACGCGTTGTGCATCCACAACCCCGCGACCGGGCGCGAGGAGACGATCGCGCACGTGACGCCGCGCTCGAGGGGGCCGCGCCGGAAGGTCGTGGTGGTCGGCGGCGGCCCGGCGGGGCTGGAGGCGGCTCGGGTCGCGGCGGAGCGGGGGCACTCGGTCACGCTGTTCGAGGCGGCGCCAGAGGTCGGCGGCCAGATCCGGCTGGCGGCGCGGGCGACGGCGCGGCGGGGCGACCTGATCGGGATCGTGGAGTGGCTGGCGGGGGAGTGCCGGCACATGGGCGTGGAGGTGCGGCGCAACCATGTGGCCGAGGCGGCGGATGTGGTGGGTTTGGCGCCGGACGTGGTGATCGTCGCGACCGGTGGGCGGCCCCGGATGCCCGTACTGACCGAGGGCGAGGACCTCGTGGTGAGCACCTGGGACATCGTCGGCGGGTCGGTCAGCCCGTCACGTGGCGAAGTCCTGGTCTTCGACGACCACGGCACCGAGGACGCGCTTTCGTGTGTCGAGCGGATGGTCGCCGCCGGTTCATCGGTGGAGCTCGTCACGCCCGATCGCCACGTCGGCCAGGAGGTGACCGGGACCGCCTACCCGGCGTATCTCGGGTCGTTCTATGCGGCCGGTGTCCGTTTGACCCCAGATCACCGGCTGACCGCGGTTCGCCGAAGGCTTGACCGCCGTCTCGAGGTCGACCTCTGGAACGACTACACGCGAACCACGACCCAGCGCGTCGTCGACCAGGTCGTGATCGAGTACGGCACGGTCCCGAACGCCGAGGTCTACCTGGCGTTGCGCGACGGCTCCTCGAATGGCGGCGAACTCGACCTGGGCGCCTATCTCGCCGGCCAGCCTCAGGCCCGGGTCGTCAACCCCGACGGCACCTACCAGCTCTTCCGCGTCGGCGACGCCGTCGCCAGCCGATCGATCCATGCCGCCATCTACGACGCCCGCCGCATTGCGATGACGCTATGACCCGACTGCCGAGTGTCCGAGCGTGAATCGGCGATTGTCTGACCGGTTCCTGGCCTCCAAAGGGCGCCCCATCGACCCTGACGGTCAGATCATCCACGCGATGTACGAATGGCCCGTGGCGGCGACGGCAATGCAACTCACGCGGATCTTCGCATCCGAGCGACGGCCTCAAGGGCTAAGACTGCGATCACGAGGCGGCCGACTCAAGCTAATGATCAGCTTCTCGACGACCTGGTGATTTGGTCCGACAACTCGCCCGAACGGGAGAGAATCGAACTTGCTCCGACCACGCCGGGCAAAGAGATGACCGTGAGGATCTGGAACGCGTGGCGTGACGCGGCCGGCACCATGCAGGCATGGATCGGTGACACAGGCGTGGTCGTCGATGTGCTCGACCCAGAACATGTCGTCCTTCGCTGCAGCGACGGTTCCCCGCCTCCGCTCTTCACCGACCTCGTGATCGATCTGGCGGCCGTCCTGAACCAGGAACGCACCACGTCGTAGTGCAACCGGCGGGCTCGGCTGGGGTGCGATGCATCGAGCTGGGGTTTGGAGGCCCTGATCGGAGACCGATATCAGCCTCATTGATCAAATCGACGCTTTGCACGCTGGGCGGAACTCCACAATCGACAGAAGGGCGGGGTCGCCACGCTCAGAAACGGCGAATCTGATCAGCCAGCCTGATATCGGGTCTGATCGGGTCGCGCTTGGGCTCAGAGCGGGCCCCCACATCGTGGCTGGTCTGGCCGGCTGGCGGGCCCGAGCGGTCAGTCGGCCAGCAGGGCCGGATCGGCGAGTTCCGGCGGCACGTCCTCGCGAGGTGGCGGCGCCTTGCGCTGGAGGACGCGCAGCTCCTCGATCGGGATGTGGCAGCTCATCTGGTGGCCGGGTTCGACCTCGACGAGCGGCGGCTCGACCACCTCGCACAGGCCGCGGATGACGCGCGGACAGCGGGTGTTGAAGACGCAGCCGCTCGGAGGATTGGCCGGGCTCGGGATCTCGCCCTCGAGGATGATCCGCTTGCGGTCCTCGCCGTCCACGTTCGGGACCGCGGAGAGCAGCGCCTCGGTGTACGGGTGGTTCGGCCCGCGGAAGACGGTCTCGGAATCGCCGACCTCCATGATCCGCCCTAGATACAGCACGGCGATCCGGTCGGCCAGGTAGCGGACGACGCCCAGGTCGTGCGAGATCAGCAGGTAGCTCGTCTTGTTCTTGATCTGGAGCTCGGAGAGCAGGTTGAGGATCGCCGCCTGGACCGAGACGTCCAGGGCGCTCGTCGGCTCGTCGGCCACGACGATCCGTGGGTCGCCGGCGAACGCGCGCGCGATCGCCACACGTTGCTTGAGCCCGCCCGACAACTGTCGCGGCTTGAGGTCTAGGTGCCGCTGGGTCAGTCGCAGGTCGGCCGCCAGCTTGTCGACCCGCTCATTGACCGCCTTGCCCTTCAACCCGGTCAGCTTGCTCACCGAGCGCGACAGGATGTGGCGCGCGGTCCAGCCACGGTTGAGCGCCGAGTCGGGGTTCTGGAAGACCATCTGGAGCGAGCGCTTGTCGTCCGTCGGCCGGTTGGCCGACCGCGCTGCAAGGGCGTGCTCGTCGAGCTCGAGGTTGCCGCCGGGATCCGGGCTCTCGATGCCAAGGAGCGTCTTCGCCAGGGTCGACTTCCCGGAGCCCGACTCGCCGACCAGCCCGAGCGTCTCGCCGTCGAAGAGCTCGAGGTTGACCTTGACCAGGGCCGGCACGTCGTGCCCGCTCTGGTGGAAGGTCTTCGAGACCTCCTCGATCGAGAGCGCCCGGTCGCCGTGGACGGTGTCCTGGCCGACGACGGCCGGCGGCTCGACGATCTGGCCGAGGCGATCGCGATGATGGCAGCGGGTCCAGCGGCCTGGTCCGACCTCGACGATCGGCGGGATGACCGTCCGGCACAGCTCGTCCGCCAGCGGACAGCGATCGACGAAGACGCAGGTCGGCAGCGGCGTCCCGATCTGGGGCAGATTGCCGGGGATCGTCGCGAGGGCGCGCTCGGTCTTGCGGACCCCGCGGCGCGGGAGCGAGCGCAGGAGCCCGAGCGTGTACGGGTGTTCCGGATGCTCGAAGACCGACGCCGCGTCGCCCTCCTCGACGATCTTGCCTGCGTACATCACGCCGACCCGGTCGCAGATCGTCCGGATCACGCCGAGGTTGTGGGCGATGAGCAGGACCGCGGCGTTCGTCTCGGCCTGGAGCGTCCGCACGAGATCGAGGACGCTCGCCTCGACCGTGGCATCCAGCCCGGTGGTCGGTTCGTCGAGCACGAGCAGCTTCGGGTCCGAGGCGAGGGCGATGGCGATGACGACGCGCTGCTGCATCCCTCCGGAAAGCTGGTGGGGATAGCGCTGGGCGACCGCCTCGGGGTCGGCGATCTGGACCCGCTTGAGCGCCTTGAGCGCGTTCGCCTGGGCCTGCTTCTTGTTCTGGCCGAGGATGGTGAACGCCTCGACGACTTGTGGCCCGACCTTCGTCGTGGGGTTGAGCGCGGCGCCGGGGTCCTGGTAGACCATCGAGGCCTGGTGGATCCGGAAGTTCCGGACCTCTTCCTCGCACATCTTCGTCACGTCGTTGCCATCGACCAGGATGCGACCGCCGGTGATGACGCCATTTCGGGGGAGGTAGCGGACCGCGGCGTAGGCCGTCGTCGATTTGCCGCAGCCGGACTCGCCGACCAGCCCATACGACTCACCCGGCCGGACCTCGAACGAGACCCCGCGCAGGACCGGACGAGGGATGCCGCGCACGATATACGAGAGCGACAGGTCCTCGATGCGCAGGGCGGCGGCGGGCGCGGCGGGCGCAGCGGTCGCGGCCGCGGTCGCGCCGCCGGCCATCGCGGGCTCCCGCCTCGGCTCGGGAGCGGGCGTGGGCTCGAACCCGGCGGTCATTCGTTGAGCACCGACTGGAGCGAATCCGCGATGAGGTTGACCGCGACGACCGTGCTCGCGATCGCCAGGGCCGGGAAGAGCGTCGGCCACCAGACGCCCGAGATCATGTTCGTGTACTCCTGGCTCACCGTCAGGCCCCAGTCCGCCGACGGCGGCTGGATGCCGACGCCGAGGAACGACAGGGTCGCGACCGTGAAGATCGCGTAGCCGAACCTGACGGTCAGCTCGACCACCGTCGGGCCCAGGACGTTGGGGAAGATCTCGCGCGACAGGATGAAGAAGCCGGTCTCACCGCGAAGCTTGGCGGCCGTCACGTAGTCGAGGTTTCGCTCGGTCAGGACGGCCGAACGCACCGTGCGCGCGACGATAGGCGTGAACAGGATGCCGACGACGAAGACCACCACGAGCGGCGACGACCCGAGCACGACCAGCGTCAATAACGCGATGAGGATCACCGGAAGGGCGAGGAATGCCTCGACCAGGCGGCTCAGGATGTCGTCGACCAGGCCCCGGTAGTAGCCCATGATCAGCCCCAGCAGGGTCCCGGCGACGACGCCGAACAGTGCGGCCAGGGGCGCCACGATCAGGACGTCCCGCGAGCCGACCATCACCCGCGAAAGGACATCGCGGCCGATGCGGTCGGTGCCCATCAGGTGGTCGACGCTGGGCGGCTGGTGACCGAGCGAGAAGTCGTTGAGCGGGTCGTACGGCGTGATCCGCTGGCCGAGCACGGCACAGATGATCCAGCCGATGATGACGATGTTGCCGATGATGAAGGCCGGCCGCCGGAGGAGCTGCCTGGCCGTCTCGCGGCGAGCCTGGCTCCGCTCCGAGCGGAGCGGCGTCACGGTCGGGACGATGGGCGCGGGGTTGAGGGCCGTATCCATCAGCGATCGGTGTCCAGCCGGATCCGCGGGTTCATCCAGGCCATCGTCATGTCTGCGATGAAGGTCGCCACCATGTACACGATGCCGATGACGATGGCGCCCGCGGTGAGCATCGGGATGTCCTTTTGCTGGGCGGCCCGCAGCATCGTCTGGCCCATCCCGTTGTAGTTGAAGATCTTCTCGACGGCGATGATCCCGCCGAAGAGATAGCCGATCTGGACGGCGATGACGGCCACCGTCGGCACGAGCGCGTTGCGCAGGACATGGTGAAGCATCGTCGCCCGTGTGGTCAGGCCCTTCATCGTCGCCGTCCGGATGTAGTCCGACTGGAGGACCTCGATCGTGCCGGAGCGGGTCATCCGGGCGATGTAGCCGAAGTAGACGATGGCCATCGCGATGGCCGGCATCAGCAGGTAGCGGATCGTGGTCGGGATGTCGGCTGACTCGGGCGGGGTGGCGAGGACTGGCAGCCAGCGCAGGGCGACGCCCACGACGACGACCAGGATCGTCCCGGTGACGAACTCCGGGATCGACGAGGACGTCACCCCCAGCAGGACGATCGCGCGGTCGACCTTCCGGTCACGTCGACGAGCGGCGTACAGCCCGGCGATGATGCTGATCGGGATGGTGATGATGAGCGCGAGGCCGGCGAGCTTTGCGGAGCGCCCGATGGCCCCGGCCAGTTGTGGCATGACCGGCTGCTGGGTGACGTACGAATCGCCGAAGTCGAGGGTGACGATCTGGCGCAACGAGTCGACGTAGCGGATGAGGATCGGCCGGTTGGTCCCCAGCCGCTCGTTCACCGCGTCGACGCTTTCCTGGGGCGCGAACGGCCCGAGGATCGTCCGCCCGACATCGCTGGGCAGGACGTTGGAGATGATGAAGACGATCGTCGCCAGCAGCCACAGCGTGACGAGCGAGAGGAGCAGCCGGCGCAGGATGAAGCGTGCCATCGCCTACTTCACCCTCCTGGGCGACGGTTCGCGCCGCGGGGCCGACGGGACGAACCGCCGACCCCACGCGCCGCGATGTCAGGCCTTGGAAGCCGCGGAGAAGAACATCTGGCCAAGCGCGCTCGAGTAGATCCCGGTGTACGCCTTGGCGCTGCCGGCGAGGTAGTTGTAGAAGTACGGGAGGCCGATCGGGACGTCCTCGTTCATGATCGTCTCGATCTTGGTGCAGGCCGCCTTCTGGGCGTCGACACCGACCGCCTTCTGGAACTCGGTGAAGGCGGCATCGAATTCGGGCGACGAGTACTGCGACGCGTTCCAGACGCCCTTGGTCTTGATGGCCGCGTTGAGGTAGACGTCCGGGGTCGCGCGGTGGCCGTAGTCGACGATGCCGAGCTCGGCCGAGCCGGAGCACGGGGGATCGGCCGGCTTGTCGGGGCACCACTGCGCGCCGTAGAACGTCGTCAGGCTCTCGACCGCCGGGGTCAGGGTGATCCCGGCCTTCGCGGCGTTGCTCTGGAGCAGCACGGCGAGATCGGGGATCTCGAGGAGCTGGCCCGCGTGGAGCGTGGCCGACAGGTTGGTCACGCCGGCCGTGGACAGGAGCGACTTGGCCTTCTCGATGTCCTGCACCCGCTGCGGGATCGACGAGTCGAAGTACGGGTAGATCGGGGCGATGACGTGATCATTGCCGAGATCGGCCCGTCCCTGGAAGAGCTGCTGGATCAGGGCCGGCCGGTCGAAGGTGTAGGCCAGCGCCTGGCGGACTTCCTTCTTCGCGAACTGGCCCTTGTCGCAGCGCATCCAGATCTGCCGGTGGAGCGCGGCCTTGGTCGCGATGACCGTCGTGTTCGCATCGTCCAGCAGGCTCTTGCCCGAGAGGACGTCGAACTGCACGATCGCATCGACCTGCCCGCCCTGATAGGCGGTGACCATGTCCGACGTCTGATCGAAGAAGATGAACTCCGTCGTGTCGAGCGGGGTCTTGCCGCCCCACCAGGCGTCGTTCCGCGCGAACTTGGCACCCTGTGTGACGTCGTAGCTGGTCAGCTTCCAGGCGCCCGTTCCGTTCGGCTTCGCGTCGAACGTCGTCCCGGCGGCGTAGTTGGCCGGGGTGATGAGCGCCTGGGCGGTGAAGACCGAGACGAGGTATGGGAAGTTGCCGTTGGCGCTCACGAGGTTGAAGGTGACCGTGTTCGCATCGGTCGCGACCGCCGAGCCCTTGTCGATGACGCCCTTGAGGCCGGAGTTGCCGGCCGCCACGAGGCGTTCCATCGTGGCCACCACGTCGGCCGAGCTGAACGGGGTGCCGTCCTGCCACATGACGCCCTGACGGAGGTCGAAGACCCAGACGCTGCCGTCGGCATTGGGCGTCCACTTGAGAGCGAGGCCAGGGGCGATGTCGCTGCCGTTCTTGTCGAGCGTGCACAGGAACTCGAACGACTGAGCGGTGATGCCGTAGCCGCCGAGGTCCTGCATCGCGATGGGGTCGACCTTGACCGGGCGCTGGAGCGCGATCCGGATCGTGCCTCCGGCGGTCGCCGAGGCGGGCGGGGTGCTGGCGCCTGAAGTCGGAGCCGTGCTGCCGCCGCCGCCGGTGCTCGGCGCGGTGCTTGAGGTGCCGCCGCCGCACGCGGCGATGACGGCGCTGATCGACGCCATCGAGAGCCCGACCACCAGGCCGCGCCCGATGAATTCGCGACGACTCAACTTGCCGCGGACGAACGCCTCGACCGTGTCGAGCTGCAGTGGCGTTGTCGAACCGCGGACCTTGTCCAGCTGGGGATAGTCCATCGTTTGTGACTCCTCCGGGCGGATCCACCTGGCGGCGACGAGCACTTGGCAGGCATCGTTCGCGAACGCACACCGCTCCCCGGCCATCCTGTTCCTCCGGCCGAAAAGCGAATGTCTCGGAACGGTACTGGCGGTCCACCTGACTGTCAACGAACTCCCCGCGAGCGGCTGCGCAATACTCCGAAGATGCGCATCACGGGGATCCGACTCGATCGCCTGGTCATGCCCCTCGATCCGCCCTTCGCGGCCGCCTGGGATCCGATCCCGCGACGGTCGTTCGCGGCGACCGTGGTGCGGGTCGAGACCGATGAAGGGGTCGTGGGCGTCGGGTCGGGCGACACGATGGACGGCTTCGAAGCCTTCGAGCACCTGTTCATCGGCACCGACCCGCTCGCGATCGCTCGCCAGGTCCGCATCCTCGAGACGATCGACTTCCACGCCGGTCGCTACTGGCCGCTCGAGGTCGCGCTGTGGGACATCATCGGCAAGGTCGCGGGCCTTCCGGTCGCCACGCTGTTCGGCGGGGCCAGCGAGGGGATCCCGGCCTATGCCTCGTGCGGGATGCTCCTCGCGCCGGCGGCCCGGGCCGAGGCCGCGCTCCGGCTGCGCGAGGAAGGGTTCGGGGCGCTCAAGATCCGGGTCGATCCGCGCCGGCTGGAGGAAGGCGTCGCGGCGGTCGCGGCGACGCGCCATGCCGTCGGCGATTCGATGGCGATCATGGTCGATCTCAACCAGGGCTGGCGGATGGCAGGCGATGTGTCGGGCTCGCTGGACCCGGTGGCGGCCCGGGCGATCGCCGTCCAGCTGGCCGAGTACGACGTCCTGTGGGTCGAGGAGCCGCTCGCGGGGACGGACTTGCGCGGTCTGGCCGCGCTCCGAGCCTCGGTGCCCGGGGTCCGGATCGCCGGCGGCGAGATGACCCGGACGTTCGGCGAACTCGTGGCGGCGGTCGACGCCGACGCGTTCGACGTCCATCAGCCCGACGCCGTCCTCGCCGCCGGGATGCTGCGCGGGCGCATGATCGCGGAGCTCGCCCTGGCGCGCAACCGCTGGTACACCCCTCACACCTGGACCAACGGGATCGGGCTGCTCGCGAACCTGCACGTCGCGGCCGGCGTCGGTGGTGGACCGTTCATCGAGTTCCCGTACGACCCGCCGGGCTGGACCCCGGAACGGCGCGACTTCATGCTCGCCGAGCCGATCCGACCGGGACCGGACGGGATCCTGCGGGTGCCCGCCGCGGCCGGTCTCGGGATCGTCCTCGACGAAGCGGCGATCCGGAGGTACGCCTCGTGAGCGCTGAGACGAAACCCGCGGGGCCGACCGCGGCCGACTGGATCGCTCGCGCCGCGTCGATCGCGCCCCGGACCGAGCTGTTCGTCGACGGCCGCTTCGTGCCGGCGGCCTCGGGGGCGACCTTCGACGACATCGCCGGGCGCGACGGCTCCCGGATCGCGGCCGTCGCCGAGGGCGGCCCCGAGGACGTCGATCGCGCCGTCGCGGCCGCCCGTCGCTCGTTCGATGATCGCCGCTGGAGCGACCAGCCGCCGATGGCACGCAAGGCCGTCCTGCTGCGGCTCGCGGAGCTCGTCCGCGAGCACACCGACGAGCTGGCGCTGCTCGAGTCGCTCGATGTCGGCAAGCCGATCCGCGACACGCTCCGAGTCGACATCCCGAGTGCCGCCACGACCCTCCAGTGGTACGCCGAGACGATCGACAAGGCGTACGGCGAGGTCGGGCCGACCGGGCCCGACGCCCTCTCCCTGGTGACCCGCGAGCCGATCGGGGTGGTCGCCGCGATCGTGCCCTGGAACTACCCGATGATCATCACGGCCTGGAAGATCGGGCCCGCGCTAGCGACCGGTAACTCGGTCGTGCTCAAGCCCGCGAGTCAGTCGCCACTGACGGCGCTCCGCCTCGCCGAGCTTGCCGCGGAGGCGGGACTCCCCGACGGTGTCCTCAACGTGGTGACCGGCCCGGGCTCGGTCCTCGGCGACGCGCTCGCCCGGCACCCGGACGTCGACAAGATCGCCTTCACGGGCTCGACGGAGGTCGGCAAGTCACTCCTGCGCGCGCTCGGGGAGTCCGACGTCAAGGCCATCTCGCTCGAGCTCGGTGGCAAGAGCCCGCAGGTCGTGCTGGCGGACGTCGGCGACCTCGAGGCGGCCGCTTCCGCGATCGGCTGGGGGATCTTCTACAACAGCGGGCAGACCTGCAACGCGGGCTCGCGCCTCGTCGTCCATCGCTCGGTCCGCGAGGAGCTTGTCGAGCGCGTCGCGGCGCTCGGTCGGAAGCTTGCTCCAGGCGAGCCGCTCGATCCCAGGACCCGGCTCGGGTCGATCGTCGACGACCGCCAGCTGGCGAAGGTCCTCGGCTACGTCGATCTCGGTCGCGAGGAAGGCGCCCGGGTCGTCGCCGGCGGCGAGCAGGTCCGCGGGGAGAGTGGCGGCTACTACATCGAGCCGACGATCCTTGACGGCGTGGCCAACTCCATGAGGGTCGCGCGCGAGGAGATCTTCGGCCCTGTCCTGACCGTCACCGAGTTCGAGGACGAGGAAGAGGCGGTGGCCATCGCCAACGATTCGCCCTACGGTCTGGCCGCCGGGCTGTGGACCCGCGATGTCAATCGCGCGCACCGGCTCTCGCGCCGGATCCGGGCCGGGGTGGTCTGGGTCAACACCTTCGACACGGCCGACATCACCGTGCCCTTCGGTGGCTACAAGCAGTCCGGTTTCGGGCGCGACAAGGGCCTCCACGCCCTCGACGGCTACACCCAGCTCAAGACGACCTGGTTCGACCTGTCGGGCGACTGAGCGACGAACCGCGGGGAGGACCGGCTGACGCGTTGACCCCGCGATCAACACTTTTGGCACGAGGACGGTTGGTATACCACGGGTGGATCGGCCCACCGAAGTTCGCGGCTTGTTGACCCTGGGTCGCCACACCGGAGTCTTGCGGTCTCGCCGGGGACCTTTGGGCCCGAATCGTTGACCCGGGGTCAGCGGCGCCCCGCACGCGGGCCGGCCGGGGCCCGCGGACGCGCCGGCTATGTCCCGGGCGCGGTCGCGGGGCGTACACTCCCCGTCCCAGGTTTGTCGCACCGTCTGCAAGTGGGCCCAGAGGTGGTTGACATGACTGATCCGGCGGGCAAGGCGTCGGCGGACAAGGCGTCGGCGGACGCCACGATGGACGCCATGAGCGACGACCCCGTCGCGCTCGAGCCGACCCAGGCCGAGATCGACGCGTGGGTCGAGCGTGAGAAGCGGCGGCGGCAGGCCTGGTTGAACGGGCCGACCACCGAAGAGCGCGACGACTACGCGCGCCGATTGCGGCAGCGACGACTATCGGACGCCTTCGACGAGGGCGAGAGCCGCATCCAGGACGGCGTCCGGATGGGCGTCCGCTACGGCCGCGAGACGCAACTTGCCGCCGAAGGCGCGATGACCCTGCTCTATCGATGGTCGCGCCGGACGTTCGGGGACCTCGTCCGCGCCGGTCGCGAGTGGGAGGAGGAGACCTCGCTCCCGAACCGACGGCGACGCGTCTCCCTCGATGACGAGGATTCCTGAACCGTTCGGCTCGGCGCCAGCGGCTCGGCCAGGGACCGCTGAGCCCGGCCGCACCGCGTGAGAACGCTGCTCAGGCATCCACGCCGGGTCTGGCACGTATTCACCGTCTTCGTCACGTTCTTCATCCTGCCCGCGCTCCACGCTCCCGGGTCCGATCGCCGCAGCGGCGCCGTCCGGGTACGCGTCGCATTCGAGCGACTCGGCGGCGCCTGGATCAAGTTGGGGCAGATGCTCGCGCTGCGCTTCGACCTGCTCCCGGCGGCCTATTGCGACGAGCTCTTCAAGCTCCTCAACCAGGTCGCCCCGTTCTCGTACTCGGAGGTCCGGGCGATCATCGGCGAGGAGCTGGGCGACGAGCCGGAGACCGTCTTCGCCTCGTTCGAGCACGCCTCCTTCGCCGCCGCGTCGATCGGCCAGGTCCACCGCGCGGTCCTGCACAGCGGTGAGCCGGTCGCGGTCAAGGTCCAGCGGCCGGGGATCCGCGCAACCCTCCAGGCCGACATCGACCTGATGTACGCGACGACCTGGGTCCTCGACTGGACCCACCTGTTCGGGGCGACGAGGAGCCGCGAGGTGATCGACGAGTTCGCGCGTTGGACGGCCGACGAGCTCGACTATCTCGTGGAAGCGCGCCAGGCCGTCCTGCTCTACCAGCACTCCCGGGGCGACAAGCTCGAGCGGATCGCCCGTGTCTACCGGGACTACACGACATCGCGGGTCCTCACCACCGAATTCATCGATGGCATCCCGCTCATCGAGGTCATGATCGCCCGGCGCGAGGGGAACCTCGCCTACCTCGAGACGTTGGCGGCCCAGGGCCACGACCTCGACCGCATCGTGCGCCACCTCGACTGGAACATGCTCAACCAGGTGTTCGTGTTCGGCTATTTCCATGCCGACCTGCACCCGGCCAACCTGTTCGTGCTCGAGGACGACGCCATCGGATACGTGGACTTCGGGATCGTCGGGCAGCTCCCCGACCGGGTCCGGGACTCGCTGACCCGCTATAGCTGGCTCCTGTTCCGTGGCGAGGTCGAGGCGGCCGTTCGAGAGCTGATGCGCTGGCTCGCCCCGGGACCGGCGACCGACACCGCCGCCGCCCGCTGGCAGCTCATCCGGGTCCACCAGGCGTTCCTGTACGACACGGTCGCCGACCGCTCCCGCGTGACGATGGGGGCGCCCGGCCCGGCTCGCCACACCGAGAACCCGTATTCGAAGCTCGCCGTCGACATCCTCGAGACCATCCGCGATCAGCAGCTGGCGATGTCGTCGAGCATCGTCGCCTACCTCAAGATGCTGGTGACGCTCGGAACGCTCCGCCACCAGCTCGCGGTCGAGTACGACCTGCCGGAGAACGTGCGCCGCTTCGTGCGGCGCCTGACGCGACAACAGGGCGTGTCATGGCTCGACCCGCGGCGGACGCTCGACCGGCTTTATGCGGGCAGCGGGCGGTTGCAGCGCGCGTTCGAATTCATGGAGTTCCTCGAGACCCAGCAGCCGGTGATCATCGAGGCGGAGGCATCGCTGTTCGGCCTGCGCCGGCGGATGCGGACCGCGCGGCGTCGCGCGGTGACGCTCGGGTTGTCGGTCCTGCTCGTCGGGGCGCTCCTCTACCTCGTCCTCGTCTTCCCGGATGACACACGCCGGACCCTGCCGGACTGGATGCCCTACGCCTGGGTCCACGTGGGACTGCTCGTCCTGCTCGTCTACCTGATCCTGACCCTCATCAACCACGTCCGGGGGCTCGGGCGCGAGGACTAGGGCCGACTCCGGGCGTTTCCGGCTAGCATTCGGTCGGTCGTCGTCGGGCGCCATCGGGTGACGAGCCTGGCGTCCGAATCATCATCCAGTGGAGGCCTCGTGACGGATCTGGACACGGCCGCGGGCGAGGGACTCCGCCGACGGCGGGGTGGGGGCCGCGAAGGCCACGCCCGGAGCGCGGCGCCCATGCAGCGGCCGTGGGCCCAGCCGCGGATGCGCTACCCGAGGACCGAGATCCTGTCGGCCGACGAGCTGGAGTCGATCCACACGGGGTCGTTGCGGGTCCTGTCCGAGATCGGGATGGACTTCCTCGACGCCGACGCGCGCGAGGTCCTGCGCGTCGCGGGCGCGGAGATCGCGCCGGGTACGCAGCGCGTCCGATTCGACCCGGCGATGGTCACCGACCTGATCAAGACGGCTCCCGCGAGCTTCACGCTGCACGCTCGAAACCCGGACTACGACGTCAAGCTCGGTGGTGACTGGGTCGCCTTCGGCACCGTCGGCAGCCCGCCGAATGTGTCAGACCTGGACCGCGGCCGGCGGATCGGCAACCGAGTCGACTACCAGAACCTCCTGCGCCTGGCCCAGTCGCTCAACGCGATCCATTTCCTGTCGGGCTACCCGGTCGAGCCCGTCGACCTGCACCACGGCGTCCGCCACCTCTACGCGACGTTCGACGCACTGACGCTGATGGACAAGGCGATCCATTGCTACAGCCTCGGCCGCCAGCGGAACGTCGACGTCCTCGAGATGGTCCGGATCGCGCGCGGCGTCGACGCCGCCACGATCGACCGCGAGCCGTCGGTCTTCACCGTCGTCAACTCGAGCTCGCCGCTGCGGCTCGATGCACCGATGCTCCAGGGGATCATGGAGTTCGCGGCGCACAACCAGGTCGTCTGCATCACGCCGTTCACGCTCGCGGGCGCGATGGCCCCGGTGACCCTGGCCGGCGCCCTGGCCGAGCAGAATGCCGAGGCGCTGGCCGGGATGGTCCTGACCCAGGCGGTGAACCCAGGCGCGCCGGTCATCTACGGCGGATTCACCTCGAATGTCGACATGCAGTCGGGCGCGCCGGCGTTCGGGACGCCCGAATACATGCGGACCGCGATGATCGGTGGCCAGCTAGCGCGGCGATACGGCGTGCCGTATCGATCGTCCAATGTCTGCGCGGCCAACGCGCTCGACGCCCAGGCGGCCTATGAATCGGTCTTCTCGCTGTGGGGAGCGATCATGGGCGGCGTCAACCTGCTGATGCACGGCGCCGGCTGGATGGAGGGCGGGCTCCACGCGAGCTACGAGAAGATGATCCTCGACGCCGAGCTGCTCGGGATGGTCGAGGCATTCCTCGACCCGGTCGTGGTCGACGACGAGACCCTTGCCTTCGACGCGATGCGGGAGGTCGGCCCGGGCGGCCACTTCTTCGGGGCGGAACACACGCAATCGCGCTACCGGACCGCCTTCCACAAGCCGATGCTCAGCGACTGGCGCAACTACGAGACCTGGGAAGAGGCCGGTTCGCCACAGGTCCCCGAGAAGGCCAACCGGATCTGGAAGGAACTGCTCGCGGCGTACGAGCCGCCGCCCATGGACCCCGCCATCGCCGAGGAGCTCGAGGCGTTCGTTGCCCGGCGCGTGGCCGAGGGCGGCGTCCCGACCGACTATTGAACCGACCAGCGAGGGGAGCTGCATGAAGTCATCGGCCCAGGTCGTCGTCATCGGCGGAGGCGTCGTGGGCGCCAGCGTCCTCTACCACCTGACGAAGGCGGGCTGGACCGACGTCATGCTCCTCGAGCGCCGGGAGCTGACGGCCGGCTCGACCTGGCACGCGGCCGGCGGGATGCACACGCTCAATGGCGACCCGAACGTCTCGAAGCTCCAGCAGTACACGATCAAGCTGTACGAGGAGATCGAGCGGATCAGCGGCCAGGACTGCTCCATCCACCTGCCGGGCGGGCTGATGCTTGCCGACACGGAGGTCCGGATGGACTTCCTGCGGATGGCGGTGGCGCGCGGGCGGTATCTCGGGATGGACCTCGAGCTCATCTCGGCCAAGGAGGCGCAGGACCTCTTCCCGCTGCTGGATCCGCAGTATTTCGTCGGGGCGCTGTACGACCCGGTCGAGGGCCACGTCGACCCGACCGGGGTGACGCGCGCCTACGTCAAGAGTGCCCAACTGGCAGGAGCCGAGGTCCACCAGAACACGCCGGTGGTCGGCCTCTCGCACCGCCCGGACGGGACGTGGGACGTCCGCGTCGAGAGCGGGGACGTCATCCATGCCGAGCACGTCGTGAATGCCGCCGGCCTCTGGGCGCGCGAGGTCGGGCGGATGGTCGGCATCGAGCTGCCGGTCCTCGCCATGGAGCACATCTACCTCATCACCCAGGACATGCCCGAGGTCGCCGCGCATGTGGCAGCGACCGGCCACGAGATGCCGATGGCGCTCGACTTCGGGGGCGAGATCTACATCCGCCAGGAGGGCGGGGCGATGCTCCTCGGGACCTACGAGCAGGCGTGCGTCCCGTGGTCGCCGCGCGAGACGCCCTGGGATTTCGGGTCGCAGCTGCTGAAGCCCGACCTGGACCGCATCACGCCCGAGCTCCAGGTCGCCTTCCGCCACTACCCGGCGATGGGCACGACCGGGATCCGACGCGTCGTCAACGGCCCGTTCACGTTCTCGCCGGACGGGAACCCGTTGGTCGGGCCGATCCGAGGCCTGCGCGGCTTCTGGGTCGCCTGCGGGGTGATGGCCGGGCTGTCGCAGGGCGGCGGCGTGGGTCTCGCCCTCGCGACCTGGATGACCGCCGGCGACCACGGCGATTCGGGGATGGATATCTGGGCGATGGATGTCGCCCGCTACGGCGACTACGCGACGCTCGCCTACACGAATGCGAAGGTCCAGGAGAACTACCGGCGGCGCTTCCGGATCACGTTCCCGAACGAGGAGCTGCCCGATGCCCGCCCGCTCCTCACGACGCCGATCTACGACCGACTGACGGATGCGAACGCGGTCTGGGGCGCGACCTTCGGCCTCGAGCACGCCCTCTGGTTCCAGAAGCCGGGTCTCGAGCCGAAGGAGGACGTGACCTTCCGCCGGTCCAACGCCTGGGAGCAGGTCGCGGGCGAGGTCGCCGCGGTCCGGGAACGGGTCGGCATGACCGAGATCTCCAATTATGCCAAGTACCGGGTCACCGGTGAGGGCGCGGAAGCATGGCTGTCGTCGCTGCTGACCGCCCGCATGCCGGCGCCGGGCCGGATCACGCTCACGGCGATGCTCAACGAGGCAGGCCGCGTCGTCGGGGAGTTCACGGTCGCGCGAGCCTCGGAGGGGAACGAGTTCTTCCTGTTCGGATCGCTGCCGGCCGAGGTCCACCACTCCCGCTGGTTCCGCCACCACCTGCCGGCCGACGGCTCCGTCCGGTTCGAGGTGCTGGGGCTGGGCCTGGTCGGGCTGTCCGTGGCCGGACCACGTTCGCGGGAGGTCCTGCAGGCCGTCGCCCCCGACCTGGACCTTTCGACCGAAGCGTTCCCGTTCATGACCTTCCGGCGCGTCGACCTCGGGATGACGCCCGTCCTCCTGGCCCGCATCAACTACGCCGGCGACCTCGGCTACGAACTGTGGGTCAGCCCGCAGTACCAGCGCGAGCTATTCGACCGGATCGTGGCGGCCGGGGAGCGGCATGGCCTCCGCCTGTTCGGGATGCGCGCCCTGATGTCGCTCCGGCTCGAAAAGAGCTACGGGACGTGGTTCCGCGAGTACCGACCGATCTACACGCCGCTCGAAGGCGGGATCAAGCGTTACCTCAAGCTCGACCACGACTTCATCGGGCGGGCCGCCCACGAGGCCGAACTCGCGGCCGGCGATCCGAAGCGCCGGCTGGTGGCCTTCGTCGTCGAACCTGACTCCGACGACCCGGCCGACGTCATCGGTGACGAGCCGATCTGGCACGAAGGGGAGGTCGTCGGCTGGGTTACCTCGGGCGGGTACGGGCACCACGTCAAGGAGTCCATCGCGCTCGGCTATGTGCCGACGGAGTTGGCGACGCCCGATGGCCCCGGCGGCAGCGGGTTCGAGATCGAGATCATCGGGCGGCGATGCCCGGCCCGGCTCCAGCCCGAGCCGCTGTTCGACCCGCAGGGCACCCGGATGCGCGGGTGACCGAGGTCGAGGCGGCCGCTTCCCCCGCCGCCGAGTCCATCGCCGGCCGGATCGTCGTCGACGGGCGGCCGGTCCCCTTCGAGCACGGCGATTCGGTGGCGGTCGCGATCCTGCGCGCGGGCGAGGTGCCCGGCCGCGGCGGGACGTTGTGCCTCGCCGGCGATTGCGGCAACTGCCTGGCCCAGGTCGACGGCATCGCCTACGTGCGGACCTGCCAGACGTCGGCGCGTCCGGGCCTCGGGGTCGTCCGCCACCCGGCCGACTTGATGCCGCCGCTGCCCGTCGTCGCGATGTCCGACCTGGGCGCGCCGCCCGTCGCGCCGGTCGTCGACTTGCGCCATCTCGAGGTGGACGTCGCCGTGGTCGGCGGGGGGTCGAGTGGGCGAGCCGCGGCGGCCGAGGCCGAAGGTCACGGGAAGACCGTCCGTATCCTCGACGCTGGCTCGGGCGAGGAGGTCGTCGCCGTCTACGCCGGGCCCCTCCTGGTGGTCCGGACCGCGACCGGGATGCTGCACGTCCACGCCCACGAGATCGTGGTCGCGACCGGGGCGGCCGAGATCCACCCGGTCTGTCCGGGCAACCGGCTCGCCGGGCTCGTCACGTCGCGCGCGGCCGAGGCCCTCGGGGCCGCTGGCGTGGACCTGGGCGAGGCCGTGGCGATCGGGACGTCACCCGCGGGCGTGCCGGCCACGTCGGTCGACGGGCGCCTCGTCCGGTTCGAGGGGGATGACGCCGGCCGGGTCCGGGCCGTCGTGACCGCCGATCCCGCCAGCGGAGCCGAGACGACCACGCCCGGCGACACCATCATCCTCGGGCTCGGGCGTTCGCCGCGGGATCTGCTGGCGCGGATGGCTGGGGCTGTGCCCGTTCGTGTCGTCGGCGAGGCGGCCGGCGACCTGCCGCTCCCCCCGGCGCCGACCGAGGGCGTGGTCTGCGGCTGTATGGGCACGACCGTCGCCGACCTCGCCGACGCCTGGGATCGAGGCTTCACCGAGCTGGAGCTGCTCAAGCGCGCGAGCCAGGCGTGTCTCGGGACGTGCCAGGGCGGCGCGTGCCTGCCCCAAGTCCGCTCGTGGATCGCCGCCAGGACCGGCGAGGTGCCGGACCCGTTCACGGCCCGGCCAGCGTCCCGCCAGATCACGCTCGCCGAGGCCGCCGCCGACGGCTATGTCGATGCCTTCCGGCGGACGCCGCTCCACGAGGAACACCTGGCGGCAGGCGCGAGGATGGACCGGTTCGGTGGCTGGTGGCGGCCGTGGCATTACGGCGATGCGGTCGCCGAGTACTGGGCGGTCCGGGAGGGCGTCTCGATCGGCGACGTCTCGACGCTCGGCAAGCTCGTCGTCTCCGGGCCGGATGTCGTCGAGCTGCTCGAGCGGCTCTATCCCTGCCACGTCGCCGACATCAAGCCGGGCCGCTCGCGATATGCGCTCCTGCTCAACGAGCGCGGCCACGTCATGGACGACGGCATGATCCTGCGCGAGTCCGAGACGCGGTTCGTGCTCTCTTTCACCTCGGGCGGCGCGGCGAACGCGGAGATGTGGGTGCGCGACTGGATCGACACCTGGGGTCTCCGAGTCCATGTCCTCGATCGGACGATGTCGCTCGCCGCGATCAACGTCACCGGGCCGCTCGCCAGGACCCTCCTGACCCGTGCCGGACTCGCCGATCCGCCGCGCTTCCTCGGCCACGTCCATGCCGATGTCGCGGGCGTGCCCTGCCACGTCATGCGCCTGTCGTTCACCGGCGAGGCCGCCTTCGAGCTCCACCACCCGGTCGATCGCTCGGTCGAGCTCTGGCGGGCGCTGCTGGGACTTGGCCAGGACCTCGGGATCCGGCCGCACGGTCTCCAGGCGCTGTTCGGGCTGCGGCTCGAGAAGGGCCACGTCATCGTCGGGATGGACACCGAGCTCGACACGACCCCGCGCCGGCTCGGGATGGACTGGGCGGTCCGGATGGAGAAGCCGCGGTTCATCGGTCGGGGTTCACTCGAACGGACCGCCAAGTCTCCGGATGAGCGCCGCTGGCTCGGCTTCACGATGGACGGGCCGGCGCCGACCGAGGGATCGCCGATCTGGTCCGATGGCGAGGTCGTCGGGAACGTGACCGGGAGCTGGACCTCCCCGCTCCTGGGCAAAGCTTTGATGCTCGGCTGGCTGCGGCGGACGCCGTTCCCCGATCGCGTCGAGATCGACGGTCGCGAGGCCGTGGTGACCCCGACGCCGTTCTACGACCCGGAGGGCCACCGTGCGCGCGCTTGAGCCACTGCTCGGGCTTCGCGTCGTCGCCGATCCGGTCGCGCTGGACGCCGCGCGTTGGCAGGGCGACGAGGTGACGGTCCTGCGCTTCGCGCCCGACGACGCCTTCGCCATCGGCGCCGAAGGGGTCGAGGTCGACGATCCCGACGCCATCGTCGAATCGGAGACGGGCTTCGTCGGCGCCTGGCTGCCTGTCTCGGGCCTCCTCGCGCACGTCGAGTGGCCACTCCCGTCCGGGCGGCCGTCCCTCGCCCAGGGCTCGGTCGCCAACGTCGCCGCAAAGCTGTGGTTCCCCGCCGAGGACGGCGACGCGCTCCTGCTGACGGCGGCGGCCTACGCCGACGACCTCACG
>DAIOXD010000001.1:0-52274 GCA_036758145.1 Candidatus Limnocylindrales bacterium | reverse complement strand
GTCGTCTTCCAGTGGATCCGGTTCATCGCGTCGCCCGGGGCATAGGGCCGGACCGAGGTCGCCATCGGCGTCGTCTGGAGGGTGCGCACGGGCGACGCGTGGCTGCCCTCGATGGCGGCCGCGGGGAGGCGCCAGCGCGGCAGCGGTTCGATGCGCGGGTAGACCACGACCGAGACGCCCTGGCCGACCGTCGCCGAGGCCTCGAAGAAGCCGAACGGGTCACCCGTCCGGATGTGGAGTGGCTCGATCCGGAAATGGCCGCGGCGCGCCAGCGGGGCGCGGATCAGCCACGACCGTTCGCTCCGGCCGCCGAGCGCGATGGCCCGTCCGGGAAGTCCCCCCGGGAGCGTCGTCGGGTTGTGGATCTCGAGCCAGAGCTTCGGCAGCCGGCTACCGTTGCGCAGCGTATACGTGACGCGCATCCGGTCGCCGACATGGCCGTGCAGGGCGCTGACGGCGTAACCCGCCTCGAGATCGGTCAGCCCGAGCCGGACCAGGACGTACGAACCACCGATGACCAGGATGGCAAGGTAGAGCAGGTAGAAGAGGAAGGGCAGCGCGGTCGAGAACGCGGCGACGACGAGGACGACCGCGACGACGAGCAACTCGAGCTTGCGGATCACCGGCCGTGCTCCTCCGCCATGACGCTCGGTCGATCGACTAGCTGCTGGTCGGGCTGCTGGCCGCCGTCGATGGCGCGCGGCCCGCAGCGCGCAGCTCGGTCGGTCCGCCGCCGGTCGGCCGGATCCCCTCGATCGCGGTCGCTTCGAGCAGCTCGCGGACGACCTGCGCGGCCTGGACGTCGTGGATCGACGAACTGGTCTTGATGATCAGCCGATGGGCCAGCGCGGGCTCCGCGAGCGCCTTGATGTCGTCGGGGATGACGTAGTCGCGCCCCAGCAGGCCGGCCAGTGCCTGGCCCGCGCGATAGAGCGCGATCGACCCCCGGGGCGAGGCGCCGAGATAGACATCGGCATGGTTACGCGTCCCG
Organism: Candidatus Limnocylindrales bacterium; assembly: GCA_036758145.1. Taxonomy (GTDB): domain Bacteria; phylum Chloroflexota; class Limnocylindria; order Limnocylindrales; family CSP1-4; genus SPCO01. The sequence continues at coordinate 51,283 of DAIOXD010000001.1, read as the reverse complement.
TTGACCAGCCGGACGATGTAGTCCGAGACCGTCGAATCGACGTAGATCTCGCGGATCGCCGCCTGCATCTCGCGCAAGTCCTCGACGCTCAGGACCTCCTCGAGCTCGTCGAGCGGGTGGGTCCGCTTCTGCTCGTCGAGGATCACGATCTCCTCGATCGGCTGCGGGTACCCGAGGCGGAGCCGGAGCATGAACCGGTCGAGCTGCGCCTCGGGCAGTGCGAACGTACCCTCGTATTCGATCGGGTTCTGGGTGGCGATCACGAGGAACGGGTCGGGCATCGGGTAGGTCGTCCCGTCGATCGTCGCCTGGCGCTCCTCCATGCATTCGAGCAGCGCGGACTGGGTCTTGGGCGTCGCCCGGTTGATCTCGTCGGCGAGGACGACCTGGCTGAAGATGGGGCCCGGCCGGAACTCGAATTCCTGCGTCTTCTGGTTGTAGATCGAGAGCCCCGAGACATCCGACGGCAGCAGGTCCGGGGTGAACTGGATGCGCCGGAACGAGCCACCGAGGCTCCGTGCGATGGCCTTGGCGAGGACGGTCTTGCCGGTGCCCGGTACGTCCTCGATCAGGAGGTGGCCGCGACACAACAGGGCCACCAGGGCGAGGCGAACCTCGTGGTGCTTGCCGACGATGACGCGTTCGACGTTGGCGAGGACCTTGTCCCCGGTTTCCTGGATATGGGTCATCGGCCTCTCTCGCGGGCTCTGGCGCGGTCGGAGCGCCGGGGTCGGGCGGGGTCGCAACTGGTGACGGACGAGCGTTCAGTCGTGTGTCAGATGTCAGATAGTACGCCGGGCGCACCAGAATGGTTCCCCGCGGTTCCTTGAGTCGAGCACGATGGACAAGAACCTCCGCCGCCCCGGCCGAACGACCGATGCCACCGCCGAACGTCGGCGCCTTGCCGAGACCGCCGATGGTTCGGTTCGCTGGGATCGCTGGGGACCCTACCTCGCCGACCGCCAGTGGGGCACGGTCCGGGAGGACTACTCGCCCGACGGCGAGGCGTGGACCTGGTTCCCGCACGACCATGCGCGCTCCCGCGCCTATCGCTGGGGCGAGGACGGCCTGCTCGGCATCAGCGACGACTTCGGCCGGATGTGCTTCGCGATCGCGCTCTGGAACGGCGCGGACCCGATCCTCAAGGAACGGCTGTTCGGCCTGTCCGGCCCCGAAGGCAATCACGGCGAGGACGTGAAGGAGGTCTACCACTTCCTCGATGCCACCCCGAGTCACGCCTACCTCAAGGCCCGCTACCGCTACCCGCAACGCGCCTTCCCCTATACCGAGCTGGTCGAGGAGAACCGCCGCCGCACGCGCGACGACCCCGAGTACGAGTTGGTCGACACGGGCGCCTTCGCCGACGGCCGCTTCTTCGACGTGGTCGTCGAGTATGCCAAGGCGGGCCCCGACGACATCCTGATCCGGATCTCGGCGACGAACCGCGGACCCGAGGCGGCGCCCCTTCACCTCCTCCCGACCCTCTGGTTCCGGAACACCTGGTCGTGGGGCCGCCACCATGGCCGCCCGGTCCTCACCGCCGAGGCTCCGATCGATGGCGGTGTCGTCGTCCGCGCCGAGCATGTCCAGCTCGGGATCTACCACCTCGTCGCCGGTGGCTCGCCCACCCTGCTCTTCACGGAGAACGAGACGAACACCGAGCGGATCTGGGGGACTCCGAACGGATCGCCCTACGTCAAGGACGGGATCGGGGCGGCCGTGGTGGGCGGCGTCGCGGCGGCCGTCAACCCGGCCGGGACCGGGACCAAAGTGGCCGCGCATTACCAGTCCTCGCTCGCACCCGGGGCCAGCGAGACGATCCTGCTCCGGCTGACCAAGGGCGACGCCGTGGCGCCGGCGGCCGACGCGAATGACGTCTTCGCGACCCGCATCGCGGAGGCCGATGCGTTCTATGCCACGCTCACCGGCGGGACGCTCAACGCGGACGAGGCGCTCGTCCAGCGCCAGGCATTCGCGGGCCTGGTGTGGTGCAAGCAAGCCTATCGCTACGACGTCGCCGAATGGCTCGACGGCGACCCGGCGATGCCCCCACCACCGGCGTCGCGCCTCGACGGCCGGAACAGCGGTTGGCGGGAGCTCAACAACGACGACGTCCTGTCGATGCCCGACAGCTGGGAGTACCCGTGGTATGCCGCCTGGGACCTCGCCTTCCACTGCCTGCCACTGGCCGTGCTGGACCCGGCCTTCGCCAAGAACCAGCTGCTGACCCTGACGCGTGAGTGGTACATGCACCCCAACGGCCAGCTGCCGGCCTACGAATGGGCGTTTTCGGACGTCAACCCGCCCGTCCACGCCTGGGCGGCATGGCGTGTCTACAAGATCGATCGACGCGTCTCGGGGGTCGCCGACCGCGACTTCCTCGAGCGGGTCTTCCACAAGTTGCTGCTCAACTTCACCTGGTGGGTCAACCGAAAGGACAATGACGGCCGGAACATCTTCCAGGGCGGGTTCCTGGGGCTGGACAACATCGGCGTCTTCGATCGCAGCGCGCCGCTCCCGGTCCCAGGGCACCTCGGCCAGGCCGATGGGACCGCGTGGATGGGGATGTACTCGCTCAACATGCTCGTGATCGCGCTGGAACTCGCGGCCGACAACCCGGTCTATGAGGACATCGCGACCAAGTTCTTCGAGCACTTTCTGTACATCGCCGGGGCGCTCAACGCGGTCGGCGTCGACACCATCCCGCTCTGGGACCATGAGGACCAGTTCTTCTACGACACCCTCCATCTCGAGACGGGCGAGTTCATCCCGCTCAAGGTCCGATCGATCGTCGGGCTCATCCCGCTCCTCGCCGTCGAGACGCTGGAACCCGACCTGCTCGAACGGATGCCCGCGTTCCGCCGTCGCATGCGCTGGTTCCTCGCCAACCGACCCGAGCTGTCGCATCTGGTCGCGTCATGGGAGGACCCGGGAGTCGGCGAACGACGGCTTCTCGCGCTAGTGCACGGCCATCGGATGAAGGCGCTCCTCCGGCGCATGCTCGATGAGGACGAGTTCCTGTCCGGACACGGGATCCGCTCGCTGAGCAGGATCCACCGCGACGATCCGTTCGTCCTCGAACTGGGCGGGGTTCGCAACGTCGTCGACTACGAACCGTCCGAGTCGCGCTCCGGGATCTTCGGCGGCAATTCCAACTGGCGCGGCCCGGTCTGGTTCCCGATCAACTACCTCCTGATCGAGGCGCTCCAGAAATTCGATCATTACTACGGCCCGGAGTTCGGTGTGGAATTTCCGACCGGCTCGGGCCGGACGATGACGCTTGGCGCGGTGGCGGACGCACTCGGCTCGCGGTTGTGCTCGATCTTCCTGCGCGATGACGAGGGTCGTCGCCCGGTGTTCGGTGCCTCGCCGCCCGACGGAGGTAGCGGGCCTGGCGTTCTTGACGACGATCCGCTCTTCTTCGAATACTTCGATGGCGAGACCGGGGCGGGGCTCGGCGCCAGCCACCAGACCGGCTGGACGGCGCTGGTCGCGAAGCTCCTCGAATCGTCCGCTCGGCGGCGTGCCGAGGGTCCGTGAATGGGTTCGCGGGGCTTCAGCCGCGGACGAGGGTGATCAGCCCGACCCACACGGTCATCAGGCAGCCCACGCCGCCCATCACCGTCAGGAACGGTTCACCGCCGATCCACGACGCGGCCGCGACGCCGCCGAACAGGATCGCAAGCAGGGCGGCGACGGCCGCCAGACCGATCCGCTCGAGGATGGGCCTTGGCTCGCGCGCCTCGCGCGGCGGTTCGACCGGGTCGGTCACTTGAGCCCCGCCAGGTAGCGGGTCATCAGGTCGCCGGCGATCGGGGCGGCGACCTCGCCGCCGCGGCCGGCCTGTTCGACCAGGACCGCGATGACGACCTTGGGGTCGTTGGCCGGGGCGAACCCGATGAACCAGGAATGTGGCTCACCCGTACCGCCCAGCTGGGCCGTGCCGGACTTGCCGGCGGTGAGCACGCCTGGGATCTTCGCCCCGGTCGTGAACTGACGGCCCAGCGGGCCCTCGACCGCCTGGACCATCGCCGCGTTGATGGACTGGGCGTTCGACCTCGAGATGACCTGGCCCATCGAGTGCGGGCCGATCGTCCGCGTCCCGCTGTGCTTTCCGGTCAGGGCGGTCACCAGCTGCGGCTGCATCAGGTTCCCGTCGTTGGCCACGGTCGCGGCCACCAGCGCCATCTGGAGCGGGGTGACGAACACCTCGGCCTGACCGTACGCGGCATTCGCGAGCTCGACGTCGTCGGTGAAGCCGCCCGGCTGCTTCCCGCCGCCATTCGTTAATTGCGAGACGGCGGTCGGGAGGTCGAACGGCAAGGGAGATCCGAACCCCATCCGCTTGGCGTAGTCGACGAGAGCCGCCCCACCGGTCTGGAGACCGGTCAGCGCGTAGTAGATGTTGCACGAGACCTCGGTCGCGCCCACCAGGTCGAGTGGCGTGTTCCCGGTCTGGGGGTGATGGCCGTCGCGGACCCGGAAGCCATCGACCAGCAGGCCGTTCTTCTCGGCGCCGGGCTGTTGCTTGTAGGTCGTGTCAGGGGTGATCGCGCCGGAGCCCAGCCCGGCCACGGCGGTCACGATCTTGAACACGGAACCCGGCACGTAACGGCCCAGGGTGGCGCGCGGCAGGAGCGGCTGCGCCGGATCGGCCTGGAGCGCCGCGAAGGCGTCGTGCGCCGTGGTCGGGTTGGTGATGGTCGAGGCGTCGTAGGTCGGCGTCGAGGCAAGCGCGAGGACCTGCCCGGTCTTCGGGTCGAGCATCACGATCGCCCCGCGGTGCTTGCCGAGCGCGGCGACCGCCGCCTTCTGGAGATCGTACGAAAGGGACAGCGTGAGGTCCTTCGGGTCGTAGCGGTCGGCCCCGAACTTCGCGAACGCATCGCTCAACGGATCGCCGGCGAGTCCCGTCAGCTCCGCGTCATAGGCGCGCTCCAGTCCGGCCCGGCCATAGAACGGCGAGGCGTAGCCGACGACCTGGCTGATCGCCCGACCGGCGTAGACCCGGTACTGCTCGCCGTTCGCGTCCTTCTTGTTGCTGGCCAGGACCGTCCCGTTCCGGTCCTTGATGAGGCCCCGTGGCACCGTCCGGGCCGCGGCGATGACCGCCGCGTCGTTGGGCGAGCTGACCAGGTCCGGCGCCGCGACCACGCCCCAATAGCCGGCCGCCAGGGCCAGCACCGAGAAGGCGACCGACAACACGATCGCCACGTGGATCGTCGTCCGGCCGAGCGGCTGTCGTGCCGCACCCCCGAGCATCAGGCCGTCGCCCGTCGACCGCGTCGACGCCAGCGCGATCCGACGCGCGGCGCCGGTGGGGCTTCGACGCCTTTGTCCGAGAGCGCGAGGAGTAGCCCTACGACGAGCGCATTCGCGAGCAGCGAGGAACCGCCGTAGCTGATGAACGGCAAGGTGACGCCCGTCAGCGGCAGCACCTTGAGGTCGCCCGCCGCGATGATGAACGCCTGGACGCCGATCACCAGGGCGAGACCGATCGCGACGAGCGACCGGAAGTCGTCGGCCGCGGCGGCACCGATTCGCAGGCCACGCTCGACGACCACGAGATAGAGCCCGAGGATCGCGATGACGCCGACGATGCCGAGCTCCTCGCCGAGGGCCGCCAGCGGGAAGTCGGTATGGACTTCCGGTATCGGCGGCCTGCCGCCGATGGACGGCAGGCCCGCGCCCAGGCCGACCCCGAGCAGGCCCCCGCGGGCGAAGGCGTGGAGCGCCTGGACGACCTGGTAACCCGCGCCCAGCGGATCAGCGAATGGGTTGATCCAGACGTCGACTCGCGTCCGGATGTGGTCCACCAGCATCGCCATCAGCGCGCTTCCGAGGAGGAACAGCACGAAACCGATGATCACCAGGCTGAGCCGCCCGGTCGCGACGTACAGGAGCGCGAGAAAGACGCCGAAGAAGAGCAGCGCGGCACCCAGGTCGCGCTGGATGACGACGATCACCAGGGCGATCGCCCACATCGCGACCATCGGCGCGAGGTAGGGCAACGGTGGCAGCCGGAGCGGGCCGACCCGGGTGTCCTGCTCGACCAACAGCGTACGGTTCTCCGAGAGGTAGCCGGCGAGGAAGACGACGAGGATCACCTTCAGGAGCTCCGTCGGCTGGCCGGCGAACGGACCCAGCTGGAGCGTCAGGCGCTGGCCATTGATCACGGTACCGAACACGAATGTCAGGAGCAGGAGTCCCACCCCGACGGCCGCCCAGGTGTACTTGTAGCGACGCAACCAACTGTCCGAGCGGACGACGATCCCCAACGTCGTTGCCACGCCAAGCGCGAGCAGCAGCCAGACGAGCTGGACCTGGCCGAGGCCGAGCGTCGCCCCGAAGAAGGTCTGGGTGACGAGATCCTGCGGCAGCCGCTGCATCAGGAGCAGCGAGATGCCCCCGAGCATCGCCACGGTCGGCAACAGGACCTGATCCGTCCGGCGACCGGCCAGCACCTGCGCGACGTGCGCGACAAGGAGCGCCCCGAGGTAGATCGCCAGACCCTGCGCGTCGTACAGCTTGAACGCGCGCCCGGCGGTCGCGCCAAGGGACGCGGTCGCACCGAGCGAGAGACTCCCGACCACGAGCGTCATCGCCACGAACCCGAGGAGACGCAGCTCCAGCCAGCGTGGTCGCGGCCGGATCGGCCCGAGGCTCCGCGGGATCGTGGCGCCGCGACGGACTGGCGTCGCTCCCGAGGTCATCCGATCGCCCGCTCGAGGCGCATCCGGACCTGGCCGATCTGGAGCTCATCCCCGAAGCCCATCGGCGCCACGCCGTCGACCCGCCGGCCGTTGATGTACGAGCCGTTGGTGCTGCCCAGGTCTTCGAGATACCAGCTTCGCCCACGATAGGTCAGGACGGCGTGGTCGGCCGAGGCGAAGGGGTCGTCGATCACGATCGCGTTATTGACGTCGCGGCCGAGCGGCGTGATGACGTCGAGGCCGAACGACTGGCCGGCCGTCGGTTCGCCACTGGGCGATTCGAGGACGACGAGGCGGCCCGGTCGAGCACCCGGTTCGCGCGCTGCCGCTCGAAGGTCGCGCAGCAACGCCCGGATGACGCGGAAGAGAAAGAGATACAAAAGGCCGAGGAACAGCAGGCGGACGGCCCACAGCACGAGCAGGAAGCCGTCCATCAGTCGGGCGCCCCGGCGACCTCGACGACGAGCGCCGTATCCCCCACCTCGAGCCGGTCGCCGACGCCCAGCACGACCTCGATCACGAGCTCGCCATTGACGTGCGAGCCGTTGGTGCTGCCCAGATCCTCGTAGACGAGGGTCCCGCGCCGGCCAACGATCCGCCCGTGATGTCGAGAAACGCGACCATCGACCGCAACCAGGTCGTTGTCGGTCGCCCGCCCGATGGTCAGGTTGCCACCTTCGACCACGACCTCCCGGACGCGGCCGTCCGGGTCCGAGACACGCAGGACTGCCCGCGGCGTCCGCGGACGCGGGATCGAATACACCCTCGTTTCGGACGGATCCGGTTCGCCCGTGGGTCCCTCGGCCGCCGTTTCGTCGGCCGGCGCGACCGGCGCCTGTCCGGTGCGCCCGAGCATCGGCTCGGCGAACCGCGCGTCGACGCGGATATCGGTCCGAAGGACGGTCGGATCGGCCAGGAGATCGACCCGCGGCCGGTCCACGACCGTATATCGATGCGCGCGAGCGAAGGACAGGGCGCTGTCGGCCAGCTCCGAGGCGAGTCGCGTCGACATCTCGCCGAAGTCGGCGAGATCGGTCGGATTCAGGTGGACCACGAAGCGATTCGGGACGAGCGTCCGGTCGGAGGTCGTCAGCCGCTCGCCCTCCATCGCGCGTTCGATCCGTCGCTGGAGCTGGATCGGTTGCAGGCGCGCGCGGAAGAGCCGAGCCGACGGACGCTCAAACAACCGTTCGAAGAACCGCTCGATGGCGGCAAGGGGCGGCATGGTCGGTGGCGGAGTCTACCAGAGGGTCCGCCGATGCCCTGAACGGCCCCTCTCCGACCCTGACATTCGGCGTGGTCGTGGGGTACGCCCGGTGGAAGGGCGCATTTGACCCTGCGCTATACTCTCGTCCCGCTTGGGCGGCTTGGTCGTCCGAGCGTCGTCCGTGCGGATACCCCGGGGACCCGATGACCGAGATCCTGACCGAATCCTTCTGCGAGCGGTGTGGCACTCGCTATACCTTCGAGTCGGCGCGCCCGCGTGCACGTCTGAAGGGCGTCCGCGTCCTGTCGCGGGGCCTGAAGAACTTCGTGCTCTCCGATGACGCGTCGATGGACGAGGCGATGGCCGCTGCCCGGTCCGACACCGACCGCGAGTTGACCTCGCACCAGCTCGACGCGTTCCACAAGACCTTCAACTTCTGCATGACCTGCCGGCAGTACACGTGTCCGAATTGCTGGAACGAGGTCGAGGCCCGCTGCCTGACCTGCGCGCCGCATCTCGGCCACGAGATCCTGCCCGCCCCGTTCCCGGACTTTGCGACGACCGGGCTCGTCGGTGCCGAGGCTGGCTTCAATGGCTCGAATGGTTCCAACGGCACGAACGATCTCGGCTTCGGCGATGTCGCAGCGGTGGCGGATTCAGCACCGAGCGACGGCGAAGGCGAGTTCGATCTGGCCGCCCGCCTGGACTCGCTCACGGCCGGGGCGCCGGTCATGGATCCGAAGGCCCGCCGGAGCGTCCGCGAGAAGACCACGGCGCAAACGGGCGGTCTGCTCGAACGATTCCGGCCAGGCGAGAGCATCGACGCCGGCCTGGATGCCTTCGAACAGGATCGCCTCGCCGAACTGACGGCTGAGCCCGAGATGATCGCCGAGGCTGAGGCCGAGGTCGTTGCCGAGGCCGACGTGGTCGCCGAGGCCGACGTGGTCGCCGAGCCCGAGGCTACCGGTGAGCCCGAGATCGCAGCCCCGCTCGAGATCGTGGCCGAACCTGAACCTGAGCCCGCGATCGCGGCCGAAGCCGAGCCTGAGCCCGTGGCTGTCGCGGAACCGGAGCCTGCCGCCTCGCCAGAGGCGTTGGCCGCGCCGGAACCGATCGCCGAGCCGGAGATGGTCGCCGAGCCCCAGGCCGTGGCCGAGCCGGAGGTCGTGGCCGAGCCGAAGGCTGTGGCCGAACCCGAAGTGACCGCCGAAGCCGAGCCGCTGGCCGAGCCCAAGCCCGTCGCCGAGCCCGAGCCGGTCGCGGCCGAGCCCGAGCCCGTTGCCTCAGAACCCGTGCCGAACACTCCGGTCGTCGACGTCGTGCCGCAGCCGACGTGGCGGATGGTGGCCCCCGATCCCTCGGCCGAGGGCCCAGTCACGCCGACCGCCGAACCGAGCGTGACCATCCCGGCTGCCGCGACCGCGGCCGACCCCAACGCAGAGCCACAGTGGCCGACGCGGCCCGAGTGGCTTGGCGGCATACCCGCGGCCGGCCTGCCGTTCCTGGGTCGTGCGGCGACGCCTCAAGGCGGCCTCGAAGCCCTGTGGGCCGAATCGACACGAGAGGTCGTAGCCCCGACCACTGGTCGCGCGGTGGGTGGCGTTCAGCCCTGCGTCAGCTGCGGGCTATCGCTCTCCGCCAACGCCAGGTTCTGCCGTCGCTGCGGGACGTCCCAGCCCAGCTGATGCCGTCGCGGCCGCGTCCGCCCCCTCATCACGCGCCCTCACCCAGGCGGCTCCGTAGAGGATCGCCTGGAACGTGAAGGACAGCCAGGCGAGCGCGATGAACGCGGATGCGAGGGACCCGGCCAGCGCGGCCACCCCGACCAGCCGGGGCACCAGCAGCGAGAAGACCTGGCTCAGGATCACGACCACGATGCCGACCACCGCCGCCGGGATCGATGCCGATCTCCAGCGCGGCGCGGTCGGTGGCAGGGTCCGGTACATCACCAGCACGATGCCGATGGCGAGCGCGATCAGGAACGGGACCGAGCGGACGACAGCGACCATGGCGCCGGCGACGGGCACGGCGGTCGGGATCAGCGCGTCGAGGAACCCGGCGAGCGACACGAGGATGACGAAGGCCACGACGGCGACGCCCAGCAGGAGGACCACCAGCAGGCCGCGGATCGTCCGGTTGACCATGTCACGCTCGGGGGCCGCAGCGAAGATCCGTGCGAACGCAACATCGAAGGCGCCGTACACCTGACTGACGGTCCAGATGACGCCGACGAACCCGATGATCGACGTCAGGGCAGCGCCCTTGCTGAGGGCCGCAACAGCCCCATCGATCAGATCGGTCAGTGGCGGGAACGCCTCGATCAGCGCCTGGGCCAGCCGATCCCGCGCCGCTGGGTTGCCGGCCGCCACGTAGCCGCCGACGCCAAGCACGAGCAGCGCGATCGGGATGGCAGCGAAGAGCGCGGAGAATGCGAGGCCGTTCGCGAGCAGGCCACCCGCGGCCCGGCCATAGATGTCGAGGACCCGCATGACCCTCGCCACCCTGGGCCGGTCGAGGAATCGCGCGAGGAACGCAGCCGGGTCCATGGGTCGGGCCGCTTCAGCCGCCCAGATCCTCGAACATGACGGGCTGAAGGTCCGTGACACGGATCCGGCGGGGCGCGGCGACGAGCGCCCGGACCTCACCGCGACGGACGAACCGCCGGCCACCCAGCTTGATGCTCTGCAGCCTGCCCGCCCGAGCCCAGCCACCGATCGTCGACGTCGTGAAACGGACGTTCGAAGCGGCCAGGATCTCGGCCGCCTCCGCCAGTGTGATCCAGTCGGTCGGCGCGGGCATCCCGGTCAGTCGGTCTTTGACGTCGCGCCGGCGTCGGCCGGCTTCTTCGGGGCTGTCGATGGCTTCTCGGGCGTGGCGGTCTCCTTTGCGGAGCCGCCGTCGGTGCTCGAGGCTCCATCGCCGTCGGAGGCGTCGTCGGTCGACGTCGAGCTCGAATCGGCTGTCGTCCGGGTAGTCCGGCGCTCCTTCTTGGCCCAGCCCGAGCCCTTGTAATGGACCGCCGGCGCGCTGATCGCCTTGCGCACCGGACCCTTGCCACAAAGCGGACATGTCGTCGGCCCGTCGGCGTGGACGCCATGGATGACCTCGAACCGCCGGCCGCACGCGGCGCAGTCGTAGTCGTAGGCCGGCATCTGGCGGCGGGATCTCAGCCGCGGAGGAGGCGCATGCCGCATTTCGGGCAGTAGAACGCCCGCTCGTGCGCCGACGCGAAGCCGCAATGCGCGCAGACGAGCCCGCCGCGTCCAGCGGCCGGGACCGGGCGCTCGATGCTGGTCAGCCCGAGCGCGTACTGGCTGGCGAGGATGTTGCTGAGGATGCCACCCAGGAGCTTGGCGCCGATCCGGTCCGTGTCGCCGCGGACGCCTTTGCCGCCCCAACCGACCACGGCCCGGCAGATCATGTCGCCCGTCGCCTCGTCCCAGTGCGCCGCCACGCCGCCGACGATGGCGTTGTATTCCGGGTAGCCGGCCGTGTCCACCTCCCCGTCAAGCAGTGAGCAGACGAAGGTATCGAAGGCGAGGTCGACGGCATCGATCGACTCGAGCACGACCAGGGCGTGCCGGGTGATCGGCGAATGGACGTGATGGGCGTTGAGCCACTGCATCGCCTCGGACGGGCTGACGATCGTGGGCGTCGCCTGGCTGAACTCGATGGGCAGGGGCTCGACGACCTCGATCTCCGCCTGCGCGAGTCCGACCAGCATCATCGGCAGCTCGGCGATGGCGGCGGGTCCGGCCTTGAGGCGGACGCCCTCGCTGCTCTTGCCCGCGTAATAGAGCTTGAGCAGGTGGTCCTGGGCGACGACCTCTTCGGGCATCAAGGCCGACGCATTGGACGCCGGGCCCGCGACGGCAGGCGCGTCGTCCTTCCCCTTGCGCTTCAGGAAATCAAGCGGCACGTGGAGCTCCCCGGCGTTGGTGACATGGATCGAGCGTCATCGTAGCAGGGGCGCTGGCCGCCTTCGCTAGGTCATTCGTTCGAGGATCAGCCCCTCATCGGCCTCAAGGATGGCGAGCGACCCGCCGACGAGGACCGCGTCGGGCGACCGGGAGGTGCTCGTCGTCAGGATGAGCCGCCAGCCCATCCCATCGGGCGCCTCGGGAAGACGCCAGGTCAGGCCGGCCGGGCCCAGGTTCAGGACGACGAGGATGCACTGGCCGTCCGCATCGCGCGTGTAGGCGACCACGTCGGGTTCGGTCATCGGCTGGAGCTCGAGATCGCCGACCTGGAGGGCCGGCGTCGCCGCGCGGAGGGCGATCAGCCGGCGGTACAAGGCAAGGACCGATCCCGGGTCCGCGAGTTGTGCGGCGACGTTCCTCGTGTCCGCATCGGGTCCGAGGCGCAACCACGGCCGACCGCTGGTGAACCCGGCCCCGGGCCCGCCGGACCACGGCATCGGGGTGCGGCAACGCGACCGATCCCACCACACGAAGTCCGCGAAGGTGCGCTTGGCGGGCGGATCGACGCTCTCCTCGGGCGGGATGTCGACGTCGCCCAGCCCGATCTCCTCGCCGTAGTAGATGAACGGCGTCCCGCGAAGCGTCAGCAGCAGGACCGCGGCCGCCCGAGCGACCGCATCCTGGTCGGCCGCCCCGACGGACTGCCCGACCGACTGGGCGAAGCGGGAGGCGTGGCGGGGCTGGTCGTGGTTGGAGAGGACCGCCGTCGGCCACTTCCCTCGACCGAAGGCCGACTCGCGCGCGGACACCGCCGCACGCACCGATTCGCCGGTCCAGGCCGTGGAGATGAGCTCCCAGTCGAAGACGAGGTGACGATCGGTGGCCAGGTTCGCGGCGGTCTCGATCCTGCCGTCGAACAGCTCCCCCACCGACATCCGTCCGGGTGCCGAATCGACGATCGCCCGGAAGCGCCCGATGAGCTCGGGGAGGTCGGGCTGATCCCGGTCATGGACATGGACCTGACGAGTCCAGGCGGTCGTTCCCGACCGGGTCGGGTTGGACGGCAGGTCGGGGTGCTTGAGGAAGCAGTTGAAGGTGTCGAGCCGGAAGCCGTCGACGCCCCGCTCGAGCCAGCCACGGACCATCGCGAACTGGGCGTCCTCGACGCCCGGCGCGCGCCAGTTCAGCTCCGGCTGCTCGGGGAGGAACGTGTGGAAATAGAACTGCTCGCGGGAGGGCTCCCACTCCCAGCCCGAGCCGCCGAACCAGGACACCCAGTCGTTGGGCGGCAGCCGCTCCCCGTCCGGCCCGACGCCGGCCGCGTCGCGCCACAGGTACCAGTCGGCATGCGGGCCCGTCCGACCGGCACTCGACGATCCGAACCAGCGGTGGGCATCGCTGGTGTGGTTCATGACCAGGTCGAGCACGACCCGGATGCCACGGTCGTGCGCCTCAGCCACGAGCCGGTCGAAGTCCTCCTCGGTGCCGAACAGCCGGTCGACGCGCTCGTGGTCGCTCACGTCATAGCCGAGATCCAACCCGGGTGACGGGTAGATCGGGGAGAGCCAGATCGCGTCGACGCCAAGACCGTCGGGTCCCAGATGGTCGAGGTGGGCGATGATCCCGGGCAGGTCCCCGACGCCGTCGCCGTCGGTGTCGGCGAAGCTCCGTGGGTAGATCTGGTAGACCACGCCCCGCCGCCACCAATCATCGCCGAACCGGGGGGATCGCACGACCGATGCAATGCGGGCGGGTCGCACCGTTGGGTCTCCACGAGCAGGACGGGCCGGAAGATCGCCGGGTGGGCGGTTCGGTTGCGGGACGGGCTTGACAAGGTGCCGACAACCGGTCATTGATACGCGTTACTGACGCGCGTTACTTTCCCGCACTCCGACGCCCACGTCAATTCCATCGCGGAGGCTTGTAGCCGCTCGATGTCAAAGCGTCCAACCAGTGCCGATGTCGCGGCCAGGGCCGGTGTTTCGCGGACGACGGTGTCGTTCGTCCTCAACCACCGGGCGGACGTGAAGATCCCCGATGGGACGCGACAGCGCGTGGTGGACGCGGCAGTCCAGCTCGGCTACCAGCCCAACGCACCGGCCCGCCAGCTGGCCGGCGGTCGCAGCCACGTCCTCGCGCTCGTCCTGCATCAATCGCCCGAGCAGGTCGCCAGCGATGCGGTCCTGGCCGAGACGCTTCGCGGCCTCTCCGCCGCGGCCCGGGCGGGCGGCTTCCGGGTGATGGTCGAGCTGCTGGCACCGGATGGGCCGGACGCGTCGTATGCGTCGCTTCTTGGGGCGCAACATGCCGACGGTCTGATCGTGTCGGGCCCGCGGTCGGACGATCCGTCGCTCCTGGCCCTGGTCCGCGACGGCTTCCCGGTCGTCCTGCAGGGCTCGTTCCCGGACATCTCGGTCGTCAGCGTCGATGTCGACAACGTAGCGGGCGCACGCGGGGCGGTCGAGCACCTGCTGTCGCTCGGCCACCGGCGGATCGCCTGCATCACCAACGCCCCGCTCGTATATACGGCCGCCCAGGAGCGGTTGGCGGGCTACAAGCAGGCGTTGAGAAACGCCGGCATCGAGTCCGAACGGATCCTCATCGCCGAGGCCGATTTCGACGCGCCGAGCGGCCACGTCGCGATGGCGCAACTGCTGGCCCGCACGACCTTCGATGCGGCCTTCGTGGCCAGCGACGTGGTCGCCCTGGGGGCGATCGGTGCACTGCGCGAGGCGGGCCGACGCGTCCCGGACGACATCTCGATCGTCGGCTTCGACGACATCCCTCTGGCCGCCTATTTCGACCCTCCCCTCACCACCGTCCGGTTGCCCGCCTTCGAGCTCGGGCAGGCCGCCGGACGAGCGCTCCTGGAGCGGCTCGCGGATCGCGCGATGCCGCACCGGACGCTGTTACCGACCGAGCTCATCGTGCGCGGCTCGACGACCCGTCGACGCGCCTGACACCCGCGGGCTGGAGGGTCCGCGGCCATCCCGTATGCCCCAGAACACGACCCGACGACCGGGTCGGTGATCCGGGAAAGGAGAAAAGGCATGGAGGAGCGCACCTATCGGCGATCAAGGATCGCCGCGTTCATCGCCGCGGCGACATTAGTGGCGGTCGCCTGCTCGTCAGGCTCTACCACACCCAGCCCGGCGGCCAGCACCGGCGGGGGCGGGACCACGACGCCAGCGCCCAGTTCGGGCGGCAGCGGCGCCCCGGCGGGGAGCGGCGGCACCGGCGACCTGGCCGGCCAGTCGGTCACGGTCATCGGGACCTGGGGCGGTGACGAAGAGAAGGCTTTCCGGGCGATGATCGCGCCCTGGGAGACGCAGACCGGGGCGAAGGTGAACTACACCGGCACCCGGGACCTGAACACCGTCCTCACCACGGGCGTGGCGTCGGGGGTCCTCCCCGATCTCGCCGGACTCCCCGGTCCGGGCCAGATGGTCCAGTGGAAGGACAGCCTCATCGATCTCGGCACGATCCTCGACGTTCCGACCTACACCTCCGAGACCGCCCCCGCCCTGGTGACCCTCGGCACGGTCGACACCAAGCTCGTCGGCGTCTTCATCAAGACTGCCGTCAAGGGTCTGATGTGGTACAGCCCGAAGACCCTCGCCGATATCACGACGACACCACCCGCGACCTGGGACGCGCTGCAGGCGTACATCACGGCCAACAAGTCCAAGGCCAAGTCGCCGTGGTGCCTGGGCGTCGAGTCGGGGGCTGCGTCCGGCTGGCCGGGAACGGACTGGATCGAGGACCTCGTCCTCCGACAGGCCGGTCCCGACGTCTACCAGCAGTGGTACCAGGGCAAGGTCAAGTGGACCGACCCCGCGATCAAGACCGCATGGACGACGTTCGGTGACGTCGTCGCGAGCAGCTTCGGCGGCTCGGCGACGGTCAATGCGACCAACTTCGCCAATGCCGGCGACCCACTCTTCAAGACCCCGCCGGGCTGCATGTTCCTGCACCAGGCGAGCTTCATCACCGGTCTGGGCGGCTTCAAGACCGCCAAGAGCGGTACCGACTACAACTTCTTCCCATTCCCCGACATCAACACGCAGTTCACGGGTGCCGTCGAAGGCGCGGGCGACCTGTTCGGCATGTTCCATGACACGCCGGCCGCCAAGTCCCTCATGGCCTATCTCGTGACCGCACCGGCCCAGGACATCTGGGTCAAGATCGGCGGCGCATTGTCCGCCAACAAGAACGCGGTCGACTATCCCGACGACATCAGCAAGCGCTCGGCGGCGATCCTCACGAATGCGAAGATCTTCGCGTTCGACGCCTCCGACCTGATGCCTTCGGCCATGAACGACGCGTTCTGGAAGGGCATCGTCGCCTACATCAAGGACCCGAGTCAGCTCGACTCGATCCTGGCCAACCTGGACAAGGTCCAGACGGACGCGTACGCCGCGCCCTGATCAGCGGCACCTGATGGCGAGGGCGGTCGAGGAAGACCGCCCTCGCCCATTCCCTTCTTGGGAGGAGCCCGATGGATCCGCGACTCGTGACCGCGATAGAGGTGGTGGTCGGCGTCCCGGCCGTCCTGTTCATCTACATCATCCTCACCGAACAGATCCTGCGTCCGATCCCCGACCGGCGCCGCGGCACGCTGCGGCCGTGGTTGTGGCTGGCGCCGGCGCTGGCGTTCCTCGCGGTCTTCCTCGTCTATCCGACGATCGGGACCATCATCCACAGCTTCCAGAATTCGGCCGGGACCAAGTTCGTCGGTCTCGATAACTTCGTCTACTTCTTCACCAGCCCGACCACGCTCGTTGCGCTCAAGAACAACGTGCTGTGGGTCATCCTCCTGACGGCGCTGACCGTCGGGTTCGGGACGCTCATCGCGGTCCTGGTCGACCGCGTGCGGTACGAGTCGGTGGCGAAGGCCGTCATCTTCCTGCCGCTCGCCATCAGCATGGTCGCGGCCAGCGTCATCTGGACCTTCATGTTCCTCTACCGGGCGCCGGGTGAGCCCCAGACCGGGACGATGAATGCGTTCGTCGGCCTGTTCGGCGTCGGGCCCGTCCCATGGCTTCAGGTCCAGGACTTCAGCGCCAACACGATCCTGCTGATCATCGTCATGGCCTGGATGTGGACCGGCTTCTGCATGGTCATCATCTCCGCCGCCCTCAAGGGCATCAGCGTCGAGTTGCTGGAGGCCGCGCGAGTCGACGGCGCCAATGAGTGGCAGGTCTTCCGCGGGATCATCTTCCCGCTCCTGCTCCCGACCCTAGCGGTCGTCGGCACGACGGTCGTCATCACCGCGTTGAAGGCGTTCGACATCGTGTACGTGATGACCGGTGGCAACTTCGACACCCAGGTCATGGCCCAGGCGATGATCCAACAGATGTTCGTCAATTCGAACTTCGGGCGGGCCAGCGCGGTCGCGGTGGTCCTGCTCCTGACGATCATCCCGGTGATGGCCCTCAACATCAGGCGCTTCCAGGCGCAGGAGGCGATCCGATGACTGCAGTCGCCCAAACCGCGTCGGACGCCCAGGTCGTCGCCAAGGAGCGCAAGTCGCGGTTCGGCCGCGTGCCGCTCCACATCGCGATCATCGGCTTGATGGTGATCTGGCTGATCCCGACGATCGGCCTGCTCATCAACTCGTTCCGACCGCCGCAGGACGTCCTGAATTCGGGCTGGTGGACGGCGATCTTCGCGCCGAGCCAGCTCAGCCTCGACAACTATGCCCACGTCCTGGCCCAGAGCAACATCGGCGCGCAGTTCGTCAACAGCCTGTTCATCACGATCCCGGCGACGATCATCCCGGTCCTGGTCGCGGCATTCGCCGCGTACGCCTTCGCCTGGATGAGCTTCCCGGGTCGCAACCTTCTGTTCGTGATCGTCGTCGGCTTGCTGGTCGTGCCCCTCCAGACGACGCTGATCCCGATCCTCCAGCTCTTCAGCCCGAAGGGCCTGAACATCGCCGGATCGTTCCTGACGGTCTGGCTCGCGCACACCGGGTACGGCCTGCCGTTCGCGATCTTCCTGCTCCGCAACTTCATGGGCGGCCTGCCAAAGGAGATCTTCGAGTCGGCTGCGATCGATGGCGCCAGCCCTGTGACCTCATTCCTTCGCCTGGCCCTGCCGATGAGCATCCCGGCCATCGCCGCGCTGGTCATCTTCCAGTTCCTGTTCGTCTGGAACGACCTGCTGGTCGCCCTGGTCTTCCTCGGGTCGAGCCCGCAGAACCTGCCGCTGACGGTCGGCATCTCGAACCTCGTCACCTCGCTGGGAGGCGGCTGGGAATTCCTCGGCGCCGCGGCGTTCATCTCGATGGCGCTGCCGCTGCTGGTCTTCTTCGCGCTCCAGCGCTACTTCGTTCGCGGGATCACGGGCGGCTCCGTCAAGGGCTGACCCACCACCTGGTGTTGAACGGGCGGGTGTCTCCTCCGCCCGCTCGTTCAACGCTCCAATCGATCCCGTAGACGGGCCACCTGATCGGATAGTTCGGCTTCGCGCGCCCGGGCGCCGTCGACCACCGCCGCGGGTGCGCGTGACACGAACGAGTCGTTCGCCAGACGCTCGCGCGCGGCGGTCAGCCGGCCCTCGGCCTCGGCCAGGTCGCGTGCCAGGCGGTCGCGCTCGAGCGCATCGGCGCCGGCATGGGCCGCCACCGGCCGGACAGCGGCCTCGATCTCGCCGGCGATGACGATCACGGCGAGGTCGCCCGGCCGGGTTGCGGCCTCGAGTGCCTCGGGTGTCAATTCACGATGGAGCGGCCGGGCGCGAGCCATGCGCTCGACCGCCGGGCGCAGCGCCTCGAACGTCGGCCCGAGCTCGAGCGGGACGTAGACGAGCGTCTCGAGCCAGTCGGCGGCCGGCAGCTTCGCCGACGCCCGGGCGTTGCGGATCCCGGTCACGAGCTCGATCAGGGCGTCGACCTGGCGCTCGGCGGCGGTGTCGCGCTCCGCTGCCCCAGGCCAGCGGGCGACGATGAGCAGGGCGGGATCACTCGCCCGGTGCGGCAGCGCATCCCACAGGGCCTCGGTCACGAAAGGCATCACCGGGTGGAGCAGCCGCAGGTACGTGTCGAGCACCTCGGTGAGCGTCCACCACGTCGCCTCACGCGAAGCCACATCCAGGTTCGGATCGACCAGCCGGACCTTGGCGAGTTCGAGGCCCCAGTCGCAGTACTCGTTCCAGATCGCCTCGTACAGGAGGCGGGTCACCTCGCCGAAGCCGAAGCCGGCCATGGCGGCATCGACGGCGGCCGTTGTCGCGGCCGCGCGCGAGAGGAGCCAGCGGTCCCCCGGACCGAGGTGCCGGGCATCGGGGACGCGCCGCTCGGCCCCCTCCGGGATGGACGTCGGCCGGGCGCCGGCCACGTAACGGGTCGCGTTCCAGAGCTTGTTGGCGAAGTTCCGCGCGTGCTCGAGCTTGGCCGGCCCGAACCGCTGATCGTTGCCCGGGGTCGCCCCGTGGATGAGCGCGAAGCGAAGGGCGTCGGCGCCCGATGCGTCGATGACGCCAAGCGGATCGACCACGTTGCCCTTCGTCTTCGACATCTTCTGGCCGAGCGGGTCGCGGATGAGGCCGGACAGGTAGACCGTGTGGAACGGCTCCGTCCCGGTCAACTCGAGGCCGAGCATCATCATCCGGGCGACCCAGAAGAAGATGATGTCGTAGCCGGTCTCCATCACCGAGGTCGGGTAGTAGGTCCGGTAGTCGTCGGTATCGTCGGGCCAGCCCAGCGTCGAGAACGGCCATAGCCCCGAGCTGAACCAGGTGTCGAAGATGTCCGGATCCTGCCGGAGCTCCGCGGCGGGCCGGCCACAGACCGAGCACGCGTCCGGCCCGGCCTCCACCGAGGTGACCGTGACGTGGCCGTCGGGGCAGTACCAGGCCGGGATGCGGTGGCCCCACCACAACTGGCGCGAGACGTTCCAGTCGCGGATGTCGGTGAGCCAGTGCTCCCAGGTCTTCTCGAACCGTTCGGGCAGGATCCGGGTCCGCCCCGAGCGGGTCGCCTCGAGCGCGCGCTCCGCGAGCGGCCCGGTCCGGATGAACCACTGCGTCTTGAGCCGCGGCTCGATGACGTCGTTGCTCCGCTGGCAGCGCCCGACGACCATCTCGTGCGGCGTGGCGGCGACCAGATCGCCGTGCGCCTCGAGGTCGGCGAGGATCGCCGTTCGAGCCTCGTATCGATCCATCCCGTCGTACCGCGTGCCGGTGCCGGCGATGGTCGCGTCGTCGGCCAGGATGGTCGGCGCGGGAAGGTGGTGGCGAAGCCCCGTGGCGTGGTCGTCGTGGTCGTGGGCGGGCGTGATCTTGACCGCGCCCGTCCCGAACGCGGGGTCGACGATCGCGTCGGCGATGATCGGGACGTCGCGGTCGACGAACGGGATCCGAACGGTCCGCCCGACGAGTGCGGTATAGCGCGGGTCGTCGGGGTGAACGGCGACCGCGGTATCGCCCAGGATCGTCTCGGGTCGGGTCGTGGCGACCGTGATCGTCTCGTCCGGGTCGGGCCTCCCGGTCGCAGGGTCGATGAGGTGGTAGCGCACCGACCAGAGCGTGCCGGCCTCCGGCGTCGAGACGACCTCGAGATCGCTCACGCTGGTCCGGCAGCCCGGACACCAGTTGACGAGGGCTTCCGTGCGATAGGCCAGGTCGGCCCGGTAAAGACGCTCGAACGCGGTCCGGACGGCCTTCGCCGAGCGGTCGTCCATCGTATAGCGGAGTCGGCCCCAGTCGGCCGATGCCCCGACGCGCCGCTGCTGGGCGAGCATGACCTCGCGGGTCGTAGCGACGAACCCGCGCATCCGCTCGAGATAGCGTTCACGACCGAGCGACTGGCGGCTCTCCCCTTCCCTGGCGAGGATGCCGTCGAGGACGAACTGGGCGGCGATCGAGGCGTGGTCGAGCCCGGGCAGGAAGAGCGCGCGGTGGCCGCGCATCCGGGCGTGCCGGATCATGAGATCCTCCACCGCCGTGCGCTGGGCATGGCCGAGGTGGAGCGAGCCGGTGATGTTGGGCGGCGGCTGGATGATCGTGAACGGCGGGAGCGACGGGTCGGCGGTCGAGCCGGCGCCGTCGGGCGCGAAGACGTCAGCCGCCAGCCAGCGCTCGTAGATCGCGCTTTCGACATCGTGTGGCGTATAGGCCTTCGGCAGATCCGGCATCGTCGCCCCCCTGGGAACAGAACGGCCCGCTCGTCCAGCGGACGAACGGGTCGTGGTACCACCTGCTGGTTCGGCGTCGAGGTCGGTCCGCTCATCGCGGTCCGGCGGATCCGGCGCCCTCTCGACGCGCTATCGGGCGTCGCCCGCACGGCTCCCGAGCGACCTTCACGCCGTCGTGCCCGCGCGGCTCGCACCATCCCGCGCTCGCTCCGGGGCCGACCCGTCGCTACTCTTCCCGGTCGTCGCCGTGAAGGCCGCAGTCTAGCACGAGGCCGCTGCGGGTCCGAGTCCTCAGGCCGTCTCGCCGCGCTCCGCGAGCCAGTCCTGGTAGTTGGTCTCGTCGACGCCGCCCTCGACATCGCTCTTGGTGAGCAGCAGCGGAAGCCGGCCGGAGCGGATCGTCTCCTCGGTGATGATGCACTTGCGGATGTCGGTCCGGTCGGGGATGTCGTACATCACCTCGAGGAGCGCCTCCTCGACGATCGACCGCAGCGCGCGCGCCCCGGTCTTTCGGTCCAGCGCGACCTCGGCCGCGGCCGTCAAGGCGCCCGGCGTGAAGGCCAGCTCGACCTTGTCGAGCGACAGGAATTTCTCGAACTGACGAGTGACCGCGTTCTTCGGTTCGGTCAGGACCCGGACCAGGTCCTCCGCGGACAGGGCGGAGAGTGTGACCATGACCGGCAAGCGCCCGATGAACTCGGGGATCAGCCCGAACTTCAGGAGGTCCTCGGGCATGACCTTCTCGAGGATCTGGCCACGCTCCACCGGGCCCATCGCCGACTTCGACCCGAACCCGATCGAGCGCCGCCCGACACGCTCCTCCACGATCTTCTCGAGCCCGTCGAAGGCGCCGCCGCAGATGAACAGGACGTTGGTCGTGTCGATCTGGATGAAATCCTGATGAGGGTGCTTGCGGCCGCCCTGGGGTGGGACGTTGGCGACGGTCCCCTCGAGGATCTTGAGCAGCGCCTGCTGGACGCCCTCGCCCGACACGTCACGGGTGATCGAGGGGTTGTCCGCCTTGCGCGCGATCTTGTCGATCTCGTCGATGTAGATGATCCCGCGCTGGGCCCGGGCGACGTCGAAATCGGCCGCCTGGATGAGCCGCAGCAGGATGTTCTCGACGTCCTCGCCGACGTAGCCCGCCTCGGTCAGCGACGTGGCGTCGGCGATGCAGAACGGCACGTCTAGGACCCGGGCGAGCGTCTGCGCCAGCAGCGTCTTGCCCGAACCGGTCGGTCCGACCAGCAGGACGTTCGACTTCTGGAGCTCGACCTCATCGACCTGGTGGCCGGCGTTGACCCGCTTGTAGTGGTTGTAGACCGCCACCGAGAGGACCTTCTTGGCCCGCTCCTGGCTGATCACGTACTGGTCGAGCGCGTCCTTGATCTGGTGCGGGTTGGGCAGCTTCGAGCTGGTCGCCTTGGGGCGCGGCGTCTCGAGCAGCTCTTCCTCGATGATCTCCTGGCACAGGTTGATGCACTCATCGCAGATGTAGACGCCCTGGCCCGCGATGAGCTTGCGAACCTGTTCCTGGCTCTTGCCGCAGAAGGAACAGCGGTACGGGACCTTGGGCCCCTTGGTGCTGCTGCTCGATGTCGTCACGTGCCCCGCCCCGACCTACTGGTCCTTGCTCTTCTTCGGCGTCTCGGTCGCTCCGGCCGTTTCGGCGGCTTCAGCGGCCTCGGCGGCCTTGGATCCCTCGCCGCCGGACAGCCCGGCGTCGTGCGCCTGCGCGATCAGCGAACTGCTCTCGACCGCGTAGGCCGAGTCGATGATGCCATAGTCCTTGGCCTGGTCGGGAGCCATGAAGTAGTCCCGGTCGGTGTCGCGGATGATCTTCTCGAGCGGCTGGTTCGTGTGGCGTGCCAGGATCTCATGGTTCCGCTGGACCAGATACTCCCATTCCTTCATCTGGATGAGGGCATCCGGGGCGTTGCCGCGGAACCCGCCCGAGCCCTGGTGGATCATGATCCGGCTGTTGGGGAGGGCGTAGCGCTTGCCGGGCGCGCCGGCCGCGAGGAGGACGGCGGCCATCGACGCCGCCATCCCGATGCAGATCGTGCTGACCGGGGCGCGCAGGTATTGCATCGTGTCGTAGATCGCCAGACCGGACGTCACCTGGCCGCCGGGCGAGTTGATGTACAGGCTGATGTCCTTCTCCGGATCCTCCGATTCGAGGAACAGGAGCTGCGCGATGACGAGGTTGGCCAGGTGGTCCTCGATCGCGTCGCCCAGAAAGATGATCCGCTCGCGCAGGAGGCGCGAGTAGATGTCATAGGCACGCTCCCCCCGGCTGGAGGATTCGATGACCATGGGGACGAGCATGTGAGACTCCCTCGGACGGTAGTGGCAGTGGCGGGTCAGCCGGCGGCGGCCGGCACGTCTTCGAGGATGGCGCCCGGGTCCGTCGCGTCGACGGAGGCGTTGGCGGCTGCCGCCCCACCCTCGATGGCCGACGACGGCGCATCTTCGAGATGGGGCAGCGGCGCGTGGTCGGGATGGGCGGCCAGCCATTCGTCGATGAGGGCCTCGACCACCCGGCTGCGGCGGAGCGTGCTCCGGATGTACGACCGGCCACGCTCCGAATCGAAGTAGGCCTGCAGCCGCGCGTCATCGGGATAGCGGACGCGGCCGCGCGCGATCTCGGCCTCGACCTCGTCGTCGGGGACCGTCACGCCCTCGGCGTCGGCGACCTTCGAGAGCACGAGCAGCGTTCGAACGCGCTTCTCGGCGCCGGGTCGGAACTCGGCATGCATATCGGCGTCGGTCTTGTCGAGCGCCTTGAGGTAGGCCTCCTCGGTGATGCCCTGCCGGGAGAGCGTCCCCCGGAACTCGTCGTGCATCACCTCGACCTCCTGGTCCACCAGGATGGCCGGCAGCTCGACGGTCGAATTCGCGACCGCGTAGTCGATGATCCTGTCGGCGAACTCGTGCCGGGCGCGATCGAGGGCGTTGCGCTCGAGCCGGGTGCGGATGTCGGCGCGCAGCGCGTCGAGATCGGCGAAGTCGCCGAGGGTCCCGATGAAGTCGGCATCGAGCTCGGGCTGGACCTTCTCGCGCAGCTCGCGCAGCTCGACCGCGAAATGGGCCGGCTTGCCCGCGAGCTCGGTCTCGGGGTAGTCGTCCGGGAAGGTGATGTCGAACTCGGTCGAGCCGCCGACCTCGAGGCCGACGAGGTTCGCCTCGAAGCCCGGGATCAGGCGCTCCTGACCGAGGATGAGGGGCATCCGCTCCGAGCTGCCGCCCTCGAACGATTCGCCGTCGCGCGATCCCTCGAACGAGATGACCGCATAGTCGCCCTCCCGCGCGCCGCGGCCCTCGACCGCGGTGAGGGTCGCATTCTGGTCGCGCAGCTCCTCGACCACCGTGTCGACCCGGGCGTCGTCGATCGTCTCGATCTCGGGGCTGAAGTTGAAATGCTTGTAGTCGCCCAGCTCGACCTCGGGCGGGACCTGGACCGTCGCCTTGAAGGTGAGCGGCCTGCCCTCCTCGGCCTGGACGATCTCCACGTCCGGGTTGGTCAGCGGGACGATCCCCTGCTCGGCGAGGGCCTCGCGGTAGGCGTCCTGCACCAGGTGCTCGACCGCCTCATCGAGGACGACGCCCGGGCCAAGGTGGCGTTCGAGGACGGGGCGCGGCGCCTTGCCCGGCCGAAAGCCGGCGACCCTCGTCTGGCGGGAGAGCCGCCGGACGGCGTCGTCGATGGCGCGGCTCAGCCGATCGGCGGGGAGCTCGATCTCGAGCACGACCGTCGCGCCGGGGCCGGGGGTGGAAGTGACCTGCATCGTGGGGAAAGTATAGGGCGCACCTCCGGTCATGGCCGGTGGGCGCGGTCCGCCAGTTGGCCGGTCGGACAGCCCGGCCTGCCTACGCGATACAGATAGAGCGGCTCCGAGGGTCCGACGACGAACAGGAGGCGGTAGGCGTCGAACCGTTTCACGACGAGCTCGACATCGACCCAGTCGAGTGGCGTGGACGAGACGATGGCGCAGGCGTGGAAGGTGGGGAACTTGACCGAGTAGCCCGTTCGGTCGGGCACCTGCCGGGCCGCGAGCTGGACCGGGCCAGTGGCGTGGAGCCCGACCCATTCGAGGCCCGCATCCACCGTGTCCGCGGCGAACCCGAGCCTGACCGCCTCGTCGCCGATCCGCCAGCGGGCGCCATCGAAGGCCGCCTCGTTGAGGAGGAGGGCGAGGCTGGTCGCAGATGCAAAGGCGAACAGGATCCCGGCCGCGACCCACATCGCAAACGGGCGGCCTGGCCGCCGATCGGGGGTGCCGGCATGGTCGTCGGGCCCGCCCGCACGTGCACGCTCGGCCGCCGGTGTGGGACCGGGTCGTCGCAGCAGGATGACCGCCAGCGGCAGCGCCAACGGCCACGTGTAGCGATCGAAGATGATCACCGTCAGCCCGAGGAACGCAGTCCCGGCCGCGAAGATGACCGCGAACAGCGCCAGCATCCCTGGGCTCGTGCCGAGCGGCGTCGGGACCGACCGGAGGTCCAAGGCCCGCAGCAGACGATGGCGCTCGACCACCAGCGCCGCGCCGAGGAGCGCCAAGCCGCCGAACGTGGCGACCAGGGCGAGGTCATTGAGCAGGTCCCACCAGGGCGAGGCGAACAGCACGGGACGGCGGCCCGCGAGCTGCTCGACTCCGAGGGAGCCATACCTGTCGAAGACGTTGCCGACGAAGATGTCCGGGCCGCCCGGGCCGCCGATCCGCGTCACCAGCTGCTCGAGGTAGACGACGGTCGCGATGCCCAGGCCGACAAGCCCGCCCGCGATGGCCGCGACCTTGTCTCGGGAGCGCCACCAGCGCGGGACCCATGTCCAGGCCGCGATGAGGATGGCCGGCGCGAGGGTGAGGCTGATGACACCGATGGCGTCGAGCACGCGGCGGGTGGTGTGCGCCGTCGGCGCCTCGAGGCCGACCGCTCCCTGACCGGGCAGGCCGGCCGTCCAGAGGTAGGTCGCCCCGCAGACGACGCCGACCACAGCGAGGCCGACGATGTACGGGAGGCGTCGGCCCTGGTGGTCCCAAGCAGCGGCGGCAATGAGGACCGCGAGCGGCGCCGCGAGCGCGTATTCGCGGATGCTGAAGGCGTAGCAGCCGACCACCAGGGATGCCGCGAGCCAGCGCCATCGATGGCTTTCGGGCGACCGCTCCAGGGCCACGGCCCCGATCGCGAGGCATGACATCTCCATCGCGAACGCCGGGACCTCGGTCATGTACGCGGTCGTGTAGAGCAGGAACCCCGGGACGAGGACCGCGAGCAGGACGGCCAGCCCGGCCAGCCCGGGTGAGAGGACGCGCCGCGCCACCGAATAGCTCGCGACGATGGCGACGACCCCGAAGAGGGCCGTCGTGGTCGCGAACGCCGCGGCACTCCCCGAGGTGAGCCAGAGCAGCGGCATCGTCGCGGCCAGCTGGCCGACCAGGGTCATGACCGCCCAACCGGTGAACTCGAGGCGGCCGTGCTGGAAGAGCATCAGCGCCGCGCGCCGATAGGCGAAGTCGTCGTTATGCGGGGCCGAGATCGCGCCGGAGCCGATGCCGACGATAGCCGGCAGACCGACTGCCAGCACGAGCAGACCGAGGACGATCCACGCGTCCCGGTGGCTGGCGCCGCCGACGGTCGAGCGGAGGCGATCCATCAGGCGACGGGCGGTAGGCGAGAGAGGGATCGAACCTCCACGCCGCTTTCGCGGCACCGGCTCCTAAGGCCGGCGCGTCTGCCATTCCGCCACTCGCCCGCCGCGAAGTCTAGCGCGGGCCGGTCGCCGCGGCGGGCGCCCGGCAGGTGCCCGTTCAGGCGCCCGCCGCGCCTGCGTCGGCGTCGGCCGCTGGGTCCACCGTCCCAGGCTCGCTGGCGAGGGCATCGTTCTGGCGTCGCGCCCGCTCGCGCACCTGCGCCAGACGTGCCTGGAAGCCTTCGTCATCGGTCCGGAAGAGCCATGCTGTCGCCCGCTTCGCCGCCTGGGACAGGATCGGCTGGGCGAACGCCCCCAGGAGCATCGTCGGCACCTTGACTCGGTCGCGTTCGGCCTGCTTCGCGTAATCGGCGAAGTCACGCTCGAGTGCGGCGCGCACGTCGTCACCGTCATCGCCCAGCTTGCGCAGCGTCTTCTCGACCTCCTTGGGCAGCATCGAGCGGGGCATCGGGGCCGGATCGCCGGTGATCGCCCGCTTGCCCGCGCGCAAGGCGCGCTTCGGGCCGCCGAGCGCGAAGAACGCGGCCCCGCCGGCGATCGCGGCGGCCTTGGCCGGGCTGCGCCGGATCTTCGCGGGCACATCCACCGCGGCGCGTGCCGAGGCCTCCAGGACCTCGAGTTCCTCGCCCAGGGCGGAGCGGGCCGCTAGGACCCGATCCCGGGCGGCATCCGTTTCTGTAGCCACTCGAGCGTCTCCTTACTGGTTTCGATGGTCTGGGCGGGATAGAAGCGTTGCTTGAGCGCGTCGACATCGATGCCGGTCACCGCGACGTCGATGCCCATCAGGGCCATCCAGATGAGGTAGCCCGCGGTGATCCCGATGGCGGCGCCGACCTGCGGCCCGAATGTGATCGTGGTGAAGGCGCCGGCGCCCACGCCAAGGATGGCCAGCCCGATGACCGCGGCGATCCGCCCGCCGGCCGCGCCCGTCAGCCTGACCGCTGCGACGATCCCGACGACCAGACCGATGAGCCCGCCGACCAGCATCCCCACGATGAGCGGGCGGTAGCCGGGATCGAACGCGAGCGTCGCCGAATCGCCGATCTGCGTGTACACGCGGTTCGCGAGGTCCAGTCCGAGGATGACGCCGATGACGACGGCCGCGACGACGGCGAGCAGGAGTGCACGCCCGATGCGCCGGGTGGAGACGCCGATGGCCATGAGCACCAGCGCCAGGGCGACCGACAGGCAGGCGAGGACTCCGTGAAGGACGCCCCAGCCCATCGAACCGAGGAGCCACTCGCCGAGCCAGAGGGCGCCGCCGATGACGAGCAGGAAGAGGGCGATGACGACGAGCCCGAAGGCGGCGGCACCCAGCGCCGCCACGCGACCGACCTCGTGGGCGATGGCGGACACTTCCGTCTTGGCGAGTTCGATGTGCGCGGCGACCAGCGCCTTCACGGCGTCGAAGGTGGCGCCGATCTGCTCGCGCAGACCGGGCGGCGCCTGCCTCGGGCCACGTTCGCCCGGCGCGGGCGGAGGCGGCGGCGGGCTCGTCTTTGGATCGTCCAGGGTCGCGCTCCCCTTTCGGCTGGGACCTGGGGGTCGCTGGCGATGATAGCAGCGCATCAGCCGCGTTCGGTCGCCGGCCTCGGGGCGCGCTACGCTGCGGGTGATGTCCGCCCCCGAACGCGCCCGGTTGCTGACGGCCGAACTGCTCAGCGTCGGGACGGAACTCACCGTGGGCGACACCCGCGACACGAACTCGGGTGAGCTCGCCCGCTCACTGACCGCGCAGGGTGTCCGGGTCCTGCGGATGACGGCACTCCCCGACGATCTCAAGGTGGTCACCGCCGCGTTCCATGCGGGGCTGGAACGCGCCGACCTCGTCGTCTCCACGGGCGGACTCGGGCCGACACCCGACGACCTGACGCGCGAGGCGATCGCCGCGGCGATGAGCGAGACGCCGAGGGTGGATCCGGAGCTCGAGGCCTGGCTTCGGGAGCTCTGGGCGAGGCGCGGGATGCCGTTCCCGGAACTCAACCTGAAGCAGGCCTGGCTGATCCCCTCGGCGGTCGCGCTGCCGAACCCGAACGGCACGGCGCCCGGCTGGTTCGTCGGCGGACGGGATGGTCGGGTGGTCGTCGCCCTGCCGGGTCCGCCCCGGGAGATGCGACCGATGTGGTCGGGAGAAGCCGTTCCGCGCCTCGAGGGGCTGGGCCTTGGGGCGCCGGTCGCCTCGCGGACCTATCGCCTGACCGGGATCGGTGAGTCCCAGGTCGCGGAGTCGCTCGGCGAGGGATTGCTCCGGGCGACCAATCCGATCGTGGCGACCTATGCCCGGGTCGAGGCCGTCGACGTCCGCGTCTCGGCGGTCAGCGAAGGCGACCGATCGGCCGATGAGCTCGTCGACGCAGCGTCCTCGGCGGTCATCGAGCGCCTCGGCACGTTCGTCTGGGCGACCGGCGAGACGACCTGGAGCGAGGCGATCGGCGCGCGGCTCGATGCGCTGGGCTGGACGCTCTCGGTGGTCGAGATCGGGACCGGCGGGAGCGTCGACACATTGCTCGGCGATGCAGCGTGGCTTCGCTTCGTCGAGGCGATCTCGCCCGATGCACCCGCGGCGGTAGCGCACGGGGCGCCGACGGACGACGGTGACGAGGTCCCCGAGGACCTCGTTCGGTTCGCGCGGCGCGCGCGTGAGCTGGGCGGTTCGGAGGTGGGCCTCGCCGTCCGGATCCGGCCGCGGACCGGCGACACGGCGGTCTCGATGGCGATCTCGACACCCGATGGCGAGAATCGGGCCCGGCGGCTGGTCTTCCTGACTGGACCGATGGGTCGGTCGCGGGCGGCGCTCACCGCGGCGGCCTTCCTGTTCGAGACCCTGCCGGCGGAGGCGGGCTGACCGCGACCTACAGGGTCAGGAGATCGTCAGGACCGGCTGCGGGGCTGCCTGGGCGGCGCGGACGCTCATCCGTGCGGCGACCGCCTGGGCGATGCCGGTCATGGCTCGACCGGCGGGTCCGGGCTCGCGCTGGGCGACCGCCGGGACCCCGACGTCGCCACCCTGGCGGACGGTGATGTCGAGCGGGATGCCGCCCAGGTAGTCGAGGTTGTGGGTCGAGGCGAAGCGCTCACCACCGCCACGGCCGAAGATCTCGGTCAGCTCCCCGCAATGCGGACAGGCGAACGCCGTCATGTTCTCGACCAGGCCGATGACCGGGACACTCATCCGCTGGAACATCGCGAGCGCCTTGCCGACGTCCGCCAGCGAGACCTCCTGCGGGGTCGTCACCAGGACCGCACCCGAGATCGGCACCGCCTGGGCGAGGGTCAGCTGGGCGTCGGAGGTTCCGGGCGGCAGGTCGATGACGAGATAGTCGAGGTCGCCCCAATCCACGTCGCGCAGGAATTGCTGGATCGCGCCGCCGACGAGCGGACCGCGCCAGACGATCGGCTGGCCCTCTGGCACGAAGAACTGGATCGAGATGGCCTTGACGCCGTAACGCTCGAGCGGCGTGATCTTGTTGTTGGCGCTCGCCTTGGGCTGGCCCTCGAGCCCGAGCATGAGCGGGATATTCGGGCCGGTGATGTCGGCATCGAGCAGGCCGACCGAGGCGCCCGCCTGCGCAAGGGCGACGGCGAGGTTGACGCTGACCGTGCTCTTCCCGACCCCGCCCTTGCCCGACGCCACGGCGATGATGTTCTTCACCCCGGGCACGAGCTGCTCTGCCTGCCGCGGCTGCGCGCGACGGACCATGGCGCCCCAGGTGATGTCGATCTGGGTGGCTCCGATCGCCCCGAGCGCGGCGTGGGTCGTCCGCTCGATCTCGTCCTTGAGGGGACACGCGGGGGTCGTCAGCTCGATCTTGAGCGAGAGGGCGGACCCGTCGATGACGACGTCCTTGACCATGTCGAGGCTGATCAGGTCGCGCCCGAGCTCGGGCTCCTGGACGGTGCGCATCGCCTCGATGACGGCGTCATGGGTCAGGCTGGGCATCGGCGGTCGCGTCCCTTCGACTCCCGGGCGGATGGCGTGTTCTGACGTCGGAAGCGTCGATATCGTACCCCGGCCTTGCGACGAGCGCCCGCGCCGGGGCCTACGTCCGAGGAGGGCGCGGATTCCGTCGCGAAGGCACCACCTGACCACGAATCTCGCACCGAGATAGCGGGTGGTGAGCGAGTCTCGCGTCCTTGACACCCTGTGGTGCGCGACCATATCCTCGGCCGCACCGGTGCGCGCGATCGTGCGTCGCCGCGTCCTCTCCCCAGGAGTCCGCTCGAACGTGCCGACCGTCGACGTCAAGCTCGTGGATGTGGTCAAGAAGTTCGGCGAGACGGTCGCCGTCGACCATATCGATCTCGAGGTCCTCGACGGCGAGTTCTTCAGCCTGCTCGGCCCGTCCGGCTGCGGCAAGACGACGACCCTGCGGATGATCGGCGGCTTCGAGGCGCCCACCTCGGGCTACATCGAGCTGCAGGGCCAGGACGTCACCTGGCTGCCGCCGTACAGGCGCAACGTCAATACCGTTTTCCAGAACTACGCGCTCTTCCCACACCTGACGATCTTCGAGAACGTCGCCTTCGGGCTGCGTCGCAAGGGCGCCAAGGACTCGGAGGTGAAGAGCCGCGTCAAGGAGATGCTCGCCCTTGTCGAGCTGCCCGGGTACGAGGCGCGCAAGCCAACCCAGATCTCCGGCGGGCAGGCGCAGCGCGTCGCGCTCGCGCGCGCGCTCATCAACAAACCGGCCGTCCTCCTGCTCGATGAACCGCTGGGCGCGCTCGACCTCAAGCTGCGGAAGCAGATGCAGGTCGAGCTCAAGCGGATCCAGCAAGGGGTCGGGATCACGTTCATCTACGTGACCCACGACCAGGAAGAGGCGATGACCATGTCCGATCGGATCGCCGTCATGAACAGCGGGCGCTACGAGCAGCTGTCCGATCCGGAGAGCCTCTACGAGCGACCGGCGACCCGGTTCGTGGCGGGCTTCCTGGGTGTGTCGAACCTGTTGGCTGGTTCGCCAGACGGCTCGGCCGACGGCTACGCCGTGATCCGTCTGTCAGACGACACGCGCATCCGCGTCCCGGCCGCTCTGGTGAATGGATCGCCCGCGATCGAGGTGGGCGTACGTCCCGAGAAGATCCGGCTGTCCGCCGCCGATGACACACGGACTCCGGGAGCGAACATACTCGACGGCGTCATCCGGGATGCCTCGTACCTCGGCGTCAGCACCCAGTACATCATCGAGGCCCGCGGCGGCGCCCAGGTGACGGTGTACGAACAGAATGTCGAGCGTGCCACCCGCTCCGAGCTCCGCTCAGCCGGCGACGAGGTAGTCATGAGTTGGCTGCCTGAACATTCATTCGTCGTCCACGACCCAGGCACGGGGAGCCCTGAGACCGCGCACTGAAGCCCGCCGGCGCAGAAGCCCGGCAGCACGGAGGAGACCATGGAAGAGCACGACCCGATCGTCCGGCGCGTCGCTGCCGAGATCACCCGACGGCGGTTCCTGCAGGGATCCGCGATGGTCGGCTTCAGCGCATTCCTCGCGGCGTGCACTGGCGCCTCGACCAGCCCCAGTGCGAGCACGGCGGCGGCTGCGTCGAGCACGCCGCTGCCACCGTCAGCCGCGCCGACCGCCTCGGCCGCCCCGACGCCGCGACCGAGCCCGACCGGCCCGCTCAAGTGGGCCCAGTGGCCGGCCTATATCGACCTGACCGGCAAGGCCGGTGACGAGGGCGTCTACGCGCCAGGCTCATCACCGACGCTCGAGGCGTTCAAGGCCCAGTACAAGGTCGACGTCGATTACCAGGAGAAGATCGAAGCCAACGAGGATTTCTACGCGACCATCCAGCCGCAGCTCCAGGGCGGCCTGCCGACGGGCTGGGATCTGATCACGGTCACCGACTGGCTGGCGGCCAAGATCATCAGCAAGGGCTGGGCCGAGAAGATCGACCAGGGGAACGTGCCCAACTGCACGGCCAACCTGCGCGATCCGCTCCGGAACCAAAGCTGGGACCCTGGCAACGACTTCCACTACCCGTGGCAGTCAGGGATGACCGGTATCGGTTACAACACGAAGACCCTGGCCGCGGCGAAGATCGCCGAGCCCAAGTCGCTCGCCGACCTGTACGCCATCCGATCCGACAAGGTGACCTTCCTCACGGAAAAGCGCGACACCTTCGGGCTGGGGCTGCTCAAGCTCGGCAAGGCCGCGGATCCCGCGACCACGACCGATGCCGACCTCCAGGCCGTCCACGACGACATCAAGCCGCTCGTCGACAAGGGCTTGCGGTTCACGGGTAACGAATACCTTCAAGACTTCGCGGCCAAGAAGGTCTATGCCGCGATGGTCTGGTCGGGCGACCTCGCCTCCTCCGGAACCGAGGGCGACACGTTCGCCTTCCCGACCGAGGGGACGATGATCTGGACCGACAACCTCCTGATCCCGAAGGGCGCCACGAACAAGTACACGGCCGAGCTCATGATGAACTTCGTGTACGACCCGAAGATCGCCGGTCAGATCGCCAATTACGTCTACTACGTCTCGCCGGTCAACGGTGCCGAGGCGGTCCTCAAGGAGCTCAACAAGGACGCCCCGCTCGACCAGTCCCTGCTCGACCTCTTGTTCCCACCCGACGACGTTGTCGCGAAGCAGCACAACTTCCAGTTCTTCAGCGACGAGCTCGAGGCGAAGATGAACGACCTGTACGCCGACCTCGCTGGCGTCTAGGAACGCCGGTCGGGTTCCCGGGCCGTGACAGCAACCGCCGTTCGGGTGGCTGGACCGCCCCGCTTTCGGCGCCGATTGTCGAAGGTCGCCCCGTACATCCTGCTCGCGCCCGGGATCCTGTGGCTCGTCTACTTCTTCATCTGGCCCTCGATCCAGATGTTCCTCATGTCGATCTCGTCCGGGACCCTGGATTCCGGGTTCCAGGTGACGGGGTCGACGCAGGCCTACGCCGACGCGCTCGGGAAGTTCCAGGCCCAGTTCGGCAACTCGCTGCTGTATGGCGGCATCGCGACGATCCTGGACTTTGCGATCGGGTTCCCGGTGGCCTATACGGTGGCCTTCCGCGGTGGGCGCTACAAGAACCTGTTGCTCTTCCTGGTCATCGCGCCGTTCTTCACGAGCTTCCTCATCCGGACCATCAGCTGGAAGATCCTGCTCGGTGACGAGGGGCCGATCCTCGGGTTCCTGAAGAACAGCCTGCACCTGCTGCCGACCGACTTCACGGCGATCGGCACGCCGATCTCGGTCATCGCTGGCCTGACCTACAACTTCCTGCCGTTCATGATCCTGCCCCTCTACGTCGCGCTCGAGAAGATCGACCCGCGACTGATCGAGGCGGCCAACGACCTCTACGCCGGCCGCTGGCAGGCGTTCCGTCGGGTGACGTTCCCGCTCGCCCTGCCCGGCGTGTTCGCCGGATCCATCCTGACCTTCATCCCGGCCCTCGGCGACTACGTCAATGCCGAGCTGCTGGGGAGCCCCAAGACGCGGATGATCGGGAATGTCATCCAGGCACGCTTCCTGCAGCAGAACGATTACCCACTCGCGGCTGCTCTGTCATTCCTGCTGATGGCCGCCATCCTCGTCGCCGTCCTGTTCTACGCCCGGGCGCTGGGAACCGAGGAGCTCGCCGGCTGATGGCGACCGCCGTCACCACCGTCCCGCGCGCGACACGTCTGCCGAGCTTCAGGCGCCGGGCCTCGCATCTCGCCCTGCCGGTCATCACCTTCATCGCCATCGGCTACCTGCTCGTCCCGATCGCGGTGATGATCCTGTTCTCGTTCAACGACTACACGGGCAAATTCAATTTCATCTGGCAGGGCTTCACCCTCAACGCCTGGCTTCATCCGCTCGGTTGGCCGGGCCTGGGCGACGCGCTCGCGGTGAGCCTCCGGATCGCCGTGCTTTCGACACTCATCTCGACGCTCCTCGGAACGCTGATGGCCCTGTCCTTGACGCGCTACAGGTTCCGCGGTCGCGGGTTCGTCAACGGGCTGATCTTCCTGCCGATGGCCACGCCCGAGATCGTCCTCGGGTCCAGTCTCCTGACCCTGTTCGTGAACACGGCGCTGCAGAACGGCGTGCTGCCACCGGGACTCGCGCAGGTGCCGAAAGGGACGCTCTATCCACTCGGATTCAACACGATCCTGATCGCGCACATCATGTTCAACATCAGCTACGTCGTCGTCACGGTACGGGCACGGATCTCGGGCTTCGACCGAAATCTCGAGGAAGCCGCGATGGACCTCGGCGCGAACGAATGGACGACGTTCTGGAAGGTGACGTTCCCGCTGATCTTCCCGGGCATCCTCGCCGCGGCGCTGCTCGCCTTCTCGTTGTCGATCGACGACTTCGTGATCACGAACTTCGTGTCGGGGACGACGAATACGTTCCCGATCTGGGTGTGGGGGATCCAGAAGAACGCGCTGCCGGCCCAGATCAACGTCATCGGCTCGATCGTGTTCCTGTCGGCCGTCGTGCTGGTCGTGCTGTCCACGCTGCGCTCCGGCCGGACCATCCGGTTGCGCTGACCGAACCAGGAGGCTGCTCTCGCATGGTGGAGACCACGGATCGAACCGGCGCGATCGCCACCCCACTCCCCGACCATGCGGTCGTCCCGTCGGTCTGGAGCCGCATCACCAACCTCGACGTGGACCGCGGTGAGGGGTCGTGGCTGATCACGAGGGACGGCCAGCGCTATCTCGACTACTCGGCGGGGATCGGGGTGGCCAATACGGGCCATGCCCACCCGCGGGTCGCGGCCGCGATCGCGGCGCAGGCGGTGAAGCTGCTCCACGGCCAGCAGAACATCATGTTCCACGAGCCCGGCCTGCGGTTGTATGAGCGTCTCCAGCACGTCCTGCCGGGCGGTCCGTGGCAGGCATTCCTGTCGAACTCCGGCGCCGAGGCGGTCGAGGCATCGATCAAGCTCGCTCGCGTCGCGACCGGCCGGCCGGCGGTCATCGCCTTCCGCTACGGCTATCACGGCCGGACCGCCCAGACGATGGCGCTCACGACCGCCAAGGACGTCTACCGTGGCGCCTTCGAACCGTTGCCCGGCTCGGTCTATCACACGGCCTACCCGTACTGCTACCGGGCACCGGGCGGCCCGCATCCGCCGGACGCGTGCACCTGCGACTGGGAGGCGCAGCTCGACCTGACCTTCCACCAGTTCATCTACCCGGACCGGGTCGCGGCGATCATCATCGAACCGGTCCTGGGCGAGGGCGGCTACATCGTCCCGCCACCCGGCTTCCTGCCGCGCCTGCGTGAGATCACCCGCCAGCACGGCATCCTGCTCATCGCCGACGAGGTCCAGACCGGGTTCGGGCGAACCGGCGAGATGTTCGCGGTCGAGCATTGGGACGTCGAACCCGACATCCTGGTCATGGCCAAGGGGATCGCCTCCGGCCTGCCGCTCTCCGGGATCCTGGCGAGGACCGAGATCATGTCCGCCTGGAAGCCCGGGACGCACGGTGGGACCTATGGCGGCAACGTCGTCTCGTGCGCGGCCGCCAACGCGACGCTCGACGTCATCGAAGAAGAAGGCCTGGTCGCGAACGCTCGCGAGCGCGGCAATGAGTTCCTGGCGGGTCTGCGCGAGGTGGCGGCCAAATACCCGTCGGTCGGCGATGTTCGCGGCCTGGGCCTGATGGTCGCCATCGAGCTGGTCAAGCCGGGCATCGCCGATGGCCGCACGCCCGATCCCGATCTCACCAAGCGGATCCAGGCCGAGGCGCTGGCGCGCAAGCTGATCGTCCTGACCGCCGGCACGTATGTGAACGTCGTCAGGATCATCCCGCCGCTCGTCACGACGGCCGAGGAGGTCGAGACGGCGCTCGGGATCCTCGACGACAGCCTGGCGGCCGCCGGCGCGTAGCGGGGCCAGTCCGCGCGGTATCGTGCCGGGAGCTAGCCTCAGGGCGTGTGGAAACTGTCCAGACTGTCTCGGTCGACGTCGAGCAGGGCGTCGAGTTCATCGTCGGGCGATGGCGGGCACAAAGAAGCGGCGTACCCTTCCAGTGTTGTTGAAGCCCCAGAAGGAGACGCCGTGGACCAACCGTACCATGCCCAGCCAGCGATCGGGCTCGTCACCGCGACGCCCGATCTGAGCCCCGACGAGACGCCCTCGGAGCCGTCCGAGGCGGTCGTCCCGAGCAGCCAGCCGGCGATCAGCGAGACGCTCGAAGAGCTGGCCCAGGAGGGCGCGCGCCGGATGCTCGAGCGGGCCCTCCACTCCGAGGTCGACGCCTACCTCGGCCGCCGCCGCTACGACCGCGTCGACGACGACTTCAACGGTTATCGCAACGGCTACGCCCGGGAGCGCGAGATCAGCATCGGCACCTGGTCGGTCGAGGTCCGCCCGCCGCGGGTGGCCGACACGCCCGGCCACATCCCACCGTTTCGCAGCTCGATCCTGCCCCGCGGGCGCAACCTGACCTACCCCACCCAGCGCCTCTTCGCCCGGCTCTACCTGGAGGGCATGAGCTCGGGTGACTTCGAGCCGGCGTTTCGCGAGTTGCTCGGCTCTCGGGCGCCGCTGTCGAGCTCGACGATCCTGCGGCTCAAGGAGGACTGGCGGGCCGAGTACACGGTCTGGCGGACCCGCCCGATCACGGAGCGCTACGTCTACATCTGGTCGGACGGCATCTACCTCGGCGTCGGCACCGAGGTCGAGCACAGCTGCCTGCTCGTCGTCATCGGCGCCAGATCAGACGGCCGCAAGGAGCTGCTGGCGATGGAGCTCGGCTACCGCGAGAGCACGAACTCGTGGGCCGACGTCCTGCGCGACCTCCGCGATCGCGGTCTCGAGGCGCCGCTGCTCGCCGTCGGCGACGGCGCCCTGGGGCTGTGGGCGGCCCTGCGCGAGGTTTTCCCCGAGACGAGGCACCAGCGCTGCTGGAACCACAAGGCAATGAACCTCACCGACAAGGTCTCCAAGCGCCTCCAGCCCGAGCTCCGCCACCGCCTGCGGGCGGTTTGGAACGCGCCCAGCCGCAAGGAATGCGAGCTCCGTCGCGACGAGCTCGCCGGGTGGCGCCACGCCCGCGGCCAGGACCCTGCGGCCGAGACCCTGTTCCGCGACTGGGACGACCTGACGACCTTCTACGACTACCCGGCCGAGCATTGGATCCACCTGCGCACGAGCAATCCGGTGGAGTCGGTCTTCGCCGGCGTCCGGCTGCGGACGAACGTGTCGAAGCGGATGCGCCGGCGCGACAGCGCGCTCTATCTCGTCTTCAAGATCACCCAGCGGCTCGAGCTCGGCTGGCGGCCGCTCAACGGCGGCCTGACGCTCATGACCCTGCTGCTACGCGGCGCCCGCTTCGTCGACGGCATCTACATCCCGGCCGATGTCGATCGCCCCAGCGACCCCGGAGAGGAGGTGTCAGCGGCCTGATCGACCGCGTCGCATCCTCGCATGCGATCGGCGCTACTCTCCTGCTCCTGACGTCGCCGACGCAGACCCGGAGGTAGACCATGTCCGACCACTTCGACGCCTCCGATCCCCGCACCGACATCTGCGACCTGTACCTTTTCCCCGCCGACCACGGGGACGGCTCGGTCTTGGTCCTGGACGTGAATCCTGAGCCGTCGCGCGAGGTGAATATCGACCCCGCCGCGAGCTATGAGATCAAGATCGACGCCGACGGTGACAAGCTCGCTGACCTCGCCTTCCATGTGCTCTTCGAGGCAGATGGCGGCGAGACGCGCGCCAGTGTCTATCGGTCTGCGGGTGCCGCGGCCCAGGGGACGGGCCGGGTTGGTGACCCTGTCATCGTGAATGCTCGGGTCTCGCTGGATCGCGACGTTGCGATCGCCGAGGCATCTGGCTATCGCTTCTTTGCTGGCGTCCGGAGCGAACCTCATTTCAAAGATCCGAAGGGACTTCACAACGGCTTTCAGTTCACCGGTGAGGATCCCCTCGCGAAACGGAACGTCTTCGGCATCGTCCTGGAGGTCCCGAGGGACGCCCTCCCGACAACGCGCCCCATCCGAGTCTGGGCCCGGACGATGGCTCCGGAGGGTGGCGACGTCGTTCAGATGGATCAGGCCGGGCGGCCCGGTGTCAACAATACCTTCAATACCGACGAGGCGGACAACGCCGCGTTCTGTCGCACGGGCCCGGCCGAGCAGGAGGCCGCATTCGGCGACAAGTTCGTCGCCTTCCTGCGATCACTTGGCTACCTGGATGCCGAGGCCGCGCGTCTCGGTCGGGACTTCCTCCCCGACTGGCTGGTGTACGACCCGAGCGAGCCAGCCGGCTACCCAAATGGGCGGCTACTCACGGACGACACGGCGGATCTCATCGTCGCCCTTCTGACGCGAGGACGGATTACGAGCGACGGCGTCGGTCCCCACACGGATCTGCTCGACGAGTTCCCGTATCTTGGCCCGCCGCACGAGAGTCTGGGCAGCTGATCCCGAGACAGTGCGCGACGGCGGTCGAGGCTCGGGATGTGATCCACTCACCCTACGCACATTCGCGCACGCTGAGCGATGACTATTCGAGAGCGGCGCAACAGGGAGGCAAGAGATGAGTGAACTGGCAGGCGCGGCGTACATCCTGAGACCGGGCGAAGGCAGGTCGATCGACCTGGGTGGGTTCCGGATGTCGGTCAAGGCGGCGGACGAGCAAACGAACGGGGCATTTTCGCTCCTGGAGGCGGACGAACCGGCGGGCTTCGGGCCGCCGCTCCACATCCACCGCGATGCCGCCGAGGCGTTCTACGTGCTCGAGGGCGAGTACGTCATCTTTCTCGACGATCGCGAGTTCGTGTGCCCGGCGGGTTCGTTCATCTTCATTCCAGCCGGGCTGCCCCATGGCTTCCGAGTCGGCGGCGTGGCCAGTCGCAAGCTCGTCCTCTTCGCGCCTGCAGCGATGGTCGGCTACTTCGATGACGTGGCGGCCGCGACCAAGGCGGGAGATGTCGATTCTGACCGCCTGTCCGAGATCGCCCTTCGGTACTCGATGGAGGTGATCGGTCCCGTCCCGGAGGGCTACGTCTGATGGCGGCAGCAGCGACGGGCGTTGGCCCGCACCCCCCGGGCCCCCATACCTACCAACTCACGTTCATTCCGGAATGATCGTTTCCACTCAACTTGACGAAGGCTCTCGTGCCGGGGTGAAGCGCCTCAGAGGGTCGGACCGTCGGGACGCTCCGCTCCGCCGCTCGGAGGCGGACCCGACCGACCCCGGTGCCACCGCGGCGCGCGCCCGCGTCGAGCGGCTGCTCGAGGAGATGACGCGGGTCGATCTCCAGGTCATCGTGGTCTCGCCGCCGGACCCAACACGCCTCGCGGCCGAGGAACGTGCCCGGGACGCGGCGCTCCTCGCTGGGCGGGACATGCTCCTGCGGGACGCCACGGCTGCGGCCCGCGACGCGACCATCCAGCTCTTCGCCAGGGCCGGTTTCAGTGGCACCTGGGCATTCACCGAGACGGCCATCTCCGTGGCGACCGCGGGCGATCGGGTCGCCGCGGCGGCCGCATTCGAGGAGGCGGCGATGGCTGCCGTCGTCGAGGACCTCGTCGACCCCGAGATTCTCGAGATCCTGCGCTCGACGTCGGACCAATACGAGAGGTTCGGAGGGCTGCCGTCCCCGGGCTCCCTTTCGGCGTTCACCGCGCCCGCGGGCAAGATGATCCGCGGCCCGCTCCAGGTCGCGATCCTCGCGCTGTTCGTGGTGGTCTGTTTCGCGATCGGACTCTTCGCCGGATCGAGCTTCGGGCTCGTCCTCCTGGCCCTCGGGGGCGCCGTCGTTGCCGCGATGGCTCGCCGCTACCGCCGGCGCGGTCCCTGAGCCGCCCTCAGGCGCACCGTGCCGGCGCCTGCAGTCCGGCCTGTCTAGCGCTCGGGGGCCTCGCCGCCGGAGGCCGACGCACCCGTCGGGTCGCTCGGGAAACGGACGAGCGTCGAGTTCGAGAACGTCGTCATGGACATCACCGCGAGACGCAGCATGGCGACCAGCAGCAACACGAAGACGACCGCGCCGACGGCGACGATGCCCACCATCGAGGCGCCGACCTGGGCGACCGCCACGCCCGCCAGCGACGCCCCGACGAGCGAGACGACGACCCCCACCATCCCGGTGTTGGTGCTGAAGCCATGGACGAGGCCTTCGAACGGAACGCGTCCGGCCATCATGTCCTCGCGCGCCGGACCCTCGTACGTCATCAGGATCCCCGCCAGATCGTCCCGATCGCTCGAGACGAAGTAGGGCGCCAACCCCGGTGCCATCTCCAGGTAGGCGTGGCGGATGCGGTTCATGCCCTGGACCGAGCGGAGATCCTCACGGGTCGTCTCGACCAGCCGCAGGTAGGTCGTCAGGCCGACGAAGAGGTCGAACCCGAGGAGGACGAGCGCGAAGACCCGGACGGCGTCGCCGCTCTGGTCGGCCTGGGCGACGAAGGCGATCGCCACCATCGACGCCGACAGCGCCGTCAGGAACATCCCCGCCCGGGTGAACGCCTCGTTGTAGGAGAGCGAACGGGTCGCGAGCAGGCTCCAGTGCTCGGTGCTGAGGATCTGGAGCGCCCGTGGGTCGTCGAATGGCCCGCCGGCCGGTGTCGGCTCCGTCGCGCCGGTGCCCGCGACGTCCGGGACGGCAGAGACGGGCGGCCGCTCGGGTGGCGGCCCCGGGTTGGTGGGTTCGTGCATCGGTCTCTCCTTACCTCCCCAGCCTTCGGACGACCTCATCGTGGAGGATGCCATTCGTGGCCAGGGCCGTCCCGTTGTGGATGGTGCGCGTTCCGTGCAGGTCGGTCAGCCGACCCCCGGCTTCTTCG
This sequence comes from Candidatus Limnocylindrales bacterium, assembly GCA_036758145.1. Classification (GTDB taxonomy): domain Bacteria; phylum Chloroflexota; class Limnocylindria; order Limnocylindrales; family CSP1-4; genus SPCO01. Next base: position 9,849 of record DAIOXD010000001.1, on the reverse strand, counting down.
ACGACGACCGATGGCGCGGCGAGATCCCAGCTCTTCGGCCCGACCTCGATCATCGCCTCGGCGGCGCCCTCGGCCACGAGCGCGTAGCCCCAGAAATCGCCGAAGCCGCGGTCGCGCCAGGCCGAGCCGACGAGCTCATCGAACCCGGGTGCCTCGCCGCTCGCCTCGATGTCGAGAGGCGACGAGTAGAGGATCTGCGAATCCGCGATCGAGCCGACGCGTGAGACCCCGATCCGCCGAGGCGACCCGGCGCCCGGCCCGGTCGAACCGACTGCCCAGGCCCCACCACCACGACGGGCATACCAGCGCTCGCCCAGCGCCGGGGCGCTCATCACGCCGACGACCAGCTCGCCGTCCGCCTCGACCGCGAGGAGCGTGCCGAACAACGGGACGCCTCGCATGAAGTTGTGCGTGCCGTCGATCGGGTCGATGTACCAGCGGACGCCGGCCGACCCCGCCACTTCGCCGTACTCCTCGCCGACCAGACCGTGGTCTGGGTAGGCGCCCGAGATCAGGCCGCGGATGGTCCGCTCGATGGCCGTGTCCGCCTGGGTGACGAACGTCCGGTCGGGCTTCGTCTCGATCACCAGGTCGCGTCGGAAGTGCTCGAGCGCCAGGGCATCAGCGGCATCGCAGCAGGCCAGCGCGAAGACGAGCCAGCCATCGAGGACGGCCTCGGTCACGCGCCCTCCCCGGTCACGAGCGGATCCTCGCGCCCTCGGGGTCGTACAGCGGTTCGCGGGCGACCTCGAAGCCGGTCCAGTCGCCGAAGACCTCGACCTCGCCGCGCGTCCCGATCGCCGCGCGATCCGGCGGGAGGTAGGCGTACGCGATCGACCGTTCGACCGCGAACCCGTAGCCGCCCGAGGTCACCCGGCCGACGACTTCGCCCCCGACGCGGACCGGCTCATTCCCGAGGCAGACCGAGCGCGGGTCGTCGAGGACGAGACAGCGCAGGCGTTTCCGTGGCCCGGTGGCCTTCGCCGTCACGAGCGCGTCGCGACCGATGAACTCGGGCTCCTTGTCGAGCGCGACCGCGAAGCCGAGCCCGGCCTCGAACGGCGTCTCGTCGGGCGTGATGTCGCTCGACCAGACGCGATAGCCCTTCTCGAGCCGGAGCGCGTCGATCGCGCGGTAGCCGCCGGCGACCATCCCGTGCGGCGCGCCGGCCCCCCAGAGCGTCCGCCACAGCGCCAGCCCGTATTCCGTGTCGGCGTACAACTCCCAGCCGAGCTCGCCGACATACGTGACGCGGAGCGCATAGACCGGCACGTATCCGATCGTGATGGCGCGCGCGCTGAGGTACGGGAAGGCGGCATCGGAAACATCGTCGCGCGTGACCGAGTCCAGGATGTCGCGCCCCCGTGGGCCCCACAGCGCGAAGCAGACGCGGCCCGAGGTGATGTCGTTGAGGAGCACGCTCCCGTCATCGGGCAGATGGCGGCGAAGCCAACCGAGGTCGTGTCCCCCGACCGCAGTCCCGGTGATCATCAGGAAACGGTCGGCCGTGACCCGCGTGATGGTGAGGTCGCACTCGATGCCGCCCCGCCGGTTGAGGAGCTGCGTGTAGACGATCCGCCCGACCGGCACGTCGATGTCGTTGGCGCACAGCCGCCCGAGGAAGGCGACGGCGCCGGGCCCCACGATCTCGATCTTGGCGAACGACGTCTCATCGAACAGGCCGGCCGTTCGCCGCGTGGCCAGCGCCTCCGCACCGATCGCAGGCGACCAGTGCTGCCCCGCCCAGCCGCGCGGCCGGAGCGCCTCGTCGCCGGCCGGCGCGTTCGATTCGAACCAGTTGGGGCGCTCCCAGCCGGATTTCTCGCCGAAGGCCGCGCCGAGACCCAGGAGGACCTCGTAGGTCGGCGAGGTCCGCAGCGGACGCCCGGCCTGGCGCTCCTCGTTGGGGTAGTGGATGTCGTAGTAGGTCGCGTAGTTCTCGATCGAGCGCGCGAGCGTGTACGCCTGGCTTCGATAGGCCGGCCCGAATCGGCGGATGTCCATCTTCCAGAGATCGAGCTCCGGCTCGCCGTCGACGATCCAGGTCGCCATCTGGCGCCCGATCCCGCCCGCGCCGGCGATCCCGTGCGCACAGAACCCGGCCGCCACGAAGAAGCCGCGGACCTCGGACTCGCCGAGGATGAATTCGTTGTCCGGGGTGAACCCCTCGGGGCCGTTGATCATCCGGTTGATCCCGGCGTCGGCGATGGCCGGCACGCGCCGGACCGCGCCCGCCATGATCTCCTCGAAGCGCGGCCAGTCCGGCGCGAGCAGCTTGCCGTTGAAGTCGGGCGGGATGCCATCGAGTCCCCACGGGGCGGGGTGGCGCTCGTACCCGCCCATGCACAGGCCGCCGACCTCTTCGCGGTAGTAGACCAGGTTGTCGGGGTCGCGAAGCTGCGGGAGGCCCGGGTGGACCCCCTCGATCGGCTCGGTGAAGAGGTATTCGTGGGCCATCGGGATGATCGGGATGTTGACGCCGACCATCCGACCGATCTCGGGGGCGAACATGCCGGCCGCGTTGACGACGACGTCCGCGCGGATCTCGATCCGTTCGTCCGCGCGCTCGACGGTCACACCGGTGACGCGGCCGCGATCCGTGCCGATCGCCACGACCCTCGTGTGCGGGCGGATGCTTGCCCCGCGTTGCCTGGCGCCGGCCGCCAGGGCGTTCGCGAGGCCGGACGGGTCGAGCCAGCCATCGGTCGGCAGGTAGACGGCGCCGAGCACGCCATCGGTCGACATCAGCGGGAAGAGCGCCTGCGCTTCCTGGGCGCTGATGAGCTCGAGCGGCAGGCCGAACGTCTTGGCCCAGCCCGCCTGGCGTCGGAGCTCCTCGAAGCGTTCCGGGCTGGAGGCGAGCCGCAGCGAGCCGACCTCGTGCCACGACGGATCGGTCCCGGTCTCGGCGGCGAGGCGCCGGTAGAGGTCGGAGCCGTACATCATCATCCTGGTCAGGGTCACCGAGCTCCGGAGCTGCCCGACCAGACCCGCCGAATGGAACGTGGAGCCCGAGGTCAACTCGGCGCGATCGACGAGGACCACGTCGGTCCAACCGAGTTCGGTCAGGTGGTACGCGATCGACGTCCCCCCGACGCCGCCGCCGATGATGACCGCCCGGGCGTGCTCCACCTATCCCTCGACGCTCCGTTGCCCTCCGTCCGATGCCGCACAGCGTAGCCGCTGGAGGGGGCGCCGGAGAGGGCTACCGCGCCGATCGACGAGCGCTAGCGGCGCGCCGGCAAGGGATGGATCTCCGACGGCTCGATGGCGGACCGCAGCCGGCGCGCGGCCACGTCGGCCAGCGGTGTCGAAGCGATACCGGGGAAGCTACGAGCCCGCTCGGCCGTGTCGGCGGTCATATCACGGGTGTCCATGACGACGGCTGCCGCGATCTGTCCGGCGATGACCGGCTTGAACGGGCGAAGGGCGATCGACATCAGACGCAGCATCGGGAGGGGAACGTGGTTCACGGTCCCGGTCACGCCCGTCGCCTCCCTGACGACCTCGACGAACCCGTCGAACGTCAGATTCTCGGGTCCCGAGACATCCAGCGTGGCTGCTCGGCGTGTCGGGTCGACCACCGCGAGCTCGACGATCCGCGCGACATCGTCCGCGGACACGAAGTTGATCGGGTTCCGGCCGCGTCCGAAGACCCGGGTGCTTCCCGTCGTCACCAACGGTCGCCCGACGATCTCGAGCCAGGTCTCCTGATAGGCGGTCGGTCGGACGATGGTCCAGGTCAGGGTGCTCGCCTTGAGTCGCGCCTCGGCCGCCGCCTTCATGCGGAACAGTTCGATGGGATGGTCCACTGCGGCCTGCTGGATCGACAGGAGGACGAAATGCTCGACACCGGCGGCCTCCGCCGTTTCGACGAGGTTGAGATTGCCGTCCCGGTCGATGGCCCGGACGCCGAGCGCCCCGTCGCCTCCGAAGCCGTTGATGGCCGACACGACCGTCCGGACGCTGACCATGGCTCGCCGAAGCGTCTCGGGGTCACGAACGTCGCCGATCACCGTCTCGACGCCCGGCAGATCCAGCGGCTCGGCCCGGCCGCCGCGGGTGAGGACACGGATCGGTTCATCGTGGCTCGCGAGCAGCGGGAGCAGGGCGCGCCCAAGCGTTCCGGTGCCGCCAGCGACGAGGATCATCGCGTCACCGCCGGCGCCGTCGATGCCTCGCCTTCGACGATCCGGCGAACGGCCTCACCGGCCGCCGGACCGCTGTCGTCGACCGGCTCCATGTAGAAACGAACCGATACCGCGCGGGAATCCTTGACGCGCTGGATCGTGACGCCACGCATCCGATGCGCCGAGCCATCGCGTCGCGTGCCGTACCAGTCCCACTCCGACCAGACGGTGTCGCCATCGACGACGGCGGCCAACAGGTCGGCATGCAGGTCGGGCACTCCCGCGAAGATCTGCTCCCAGTTCCGGCGCACCTGGTCGGCGCCTCGGAAGGTACGCTGCGGGTGAGCCGGCGTCTCGCTGACGAAATCCGGGTCGAACACGTCCACGAGGGCCTCGAGATCGTGCTCGTTCATCGCGTCGCGCAGCCGCGCCACGACCTCAGATCCGGGGGGCGTCCCTTGCTCGTTCATACCGTGCTCCGATCCTGTTGTCACCAGACCTTGCGTATGGTGGTTATACTGTAAGTCTGATGAACAACCGACCGGATGTCAAGCGGTCATATGCATCGCCCCTGCGCAAGGCGCAGGCCGCGGCGACCCGCCGCGCGATCATCGACGCTGCCGCCGCGTCCTTCGTCGAACGCGGCTACGTCGCGACCTCGATCGAAACGATCGCCGAGGCTGCGGGTGTCAGTCGAGCGACCGTCTTCACGTCGGTCGGAGGCAAGAAGGCCCTGCTCAAGAAGGCTTATGACGTAGCCCTTGTCGGCGACGACGAGCCGATCCCGTTCCCGCTCCGACCGGCATCGCTGGCCGTGAGGGCCGAACCGGATCCAAGGCGCTTCGTGGTCGGATATGCCGGGCTGGTCGTGGACATCAATACCCGGCTCGCGCCGATCTACGAGGCGGTCCGCGGGGCCGCCAGCGCGGATCCGGAGGTCCGCGACGTCTTCGAAGCGATCGGCACCGAGCGCCGGATCGGCGCCGGCAACGTCATTCGCGACCTGGTCGCCAAGGGCGGCAGCCTCCGCAAAGGACTCGATGAGGAAGCGGCGGCCGACATCCTGTGGGTCCTCATCGATGCCGGGCTCTTCCATCTCCTCGTGCATCGGCGTCGCTGGTCGAGGAAGCGATTCCAGGCATGGCTGGCCGAGACGATGCAGCAGCAGCTTCTCGGCTGAGCCGGCGATGACCGTTCCCTCGATCGAGCAGGTCATCGCGGCGATACCGGACTGGGCTGGGGGCGTCGTGTCCGCCGAGCGGATCCCGGCCGGACTGACCAACACGAACTACCGGGTCGAGGTGGACGGCACGCCCTACTTCGTCCGGATCCCGGGTGCGGCCACGGAACTCCTCGCCGTCGATCGAGGCAACGAACTCCAAAACACGAAGGCGGCTGCCGCGGCCGGCGTGGCGCCACGCGTGGTCCTCGCCCTCCCCGAATGGGATGTCTTCGTGCTCGAATGGCTCCCTGCTCGGATGATGTCGGTCGCGGCGCTCGGTGCGCCCGGGATGCCGGGGCGGATCGCGGAGGTCGTCAAGCTCCTCCACGCCGGCCCTCGCTTCCGCGACGACTTCGACATGTTCCGGCTCTCGAAGCGCTACCTCGCGCTGGTCGACGAGCGCGCGATCCCGATCCCGGACGGGTACCGAGAGCACCTTGACCAGCTACCGCGGATCGAGACCGCCCTGGCTGCGCGCCCACTGGCGACGTTGCCCTGCCACAACGATCTCCTCGCCGACAACTACCTCGACGACGGCGAGCGGCTGTGGCTCGTCGACTGGGAGTACAGCGGCAACAACGATCCGACCTTCGAGCTCGGCAACACCTGCCAGGAGCTCGAGTACGGCGAGGCCCAGGCGACCGAGTTGTGCGCCGCCTACTTCGGCCAGGCCTCCCCTGCCCTCCTCGCCCGGATGCACCTCCAGATGATCATGTCCGACGTCGGCTGGACGCTCTGGGCGGCCATCCAGGCCCGCATCTCGACCATCGACTATGACTTCACCGGCTGGGCCGAGGAGCGCTGGACTCGCGCGGTGGCGGCGCTCGATGGGCCCGAATTCGAGGGGTGGCTCGAGGCCACCCGCGGCTAGCTGCGGGAGGCCATGCCACCCATGGGCGGCGCGCCGAGGTCGTTGCACGGCAGTTGTCACGGGATCCGGACGTGGCCACCTGTCAGGGCAAGCCCGGATGTGGTCCAATTCCGCCATGAAGACTTCCTTGGGCCTGCGCGACATCCTGCTGATCGTCGCGATCATCTGCTTCGTCCTGGCCGCGATCGGGTTGAAGGTCGACGTGAGCCTCGTCGACATCGGCTTGGCGTTCTTCGCTGGGTCGTTCCTCGTCGGCGATGGAGGTCGAAGGCTGGGCTGACGATCCTCCGGCCGACCGATGATGTCGGGGCCGGTCAGCCTCGCATCCGCTCGCCGCTGGGGTCAACGAGGGCATCGGGTGTCACCGTCGCCGGGAATCGGCGGTCGAAGATGTCGACCTCCAGGGACGCATCCACCGCAACGCTCGCCGGCAGGTAGACGTAGCCGATCGTGCGCTCGACGGTCGGTCCATAGGCGACGCTCCGGAGGCGGCCGATGACCTCGCCATCGAGGCGGACAGCTTCTCCGCCGTAGACCGGGACGTAGTCGGCGCCGCCGATGACCACGGTGCGCAGCCGACGGCTCGCGTCATCGAGTTCGGTCGCCCTGGCGGCGACGAGAGCGTCTCGCCCGATGAACGGCCCCGCTCCGAAGCGGACGAACGCGCCCAGGCCGGCCTCGAACGGGGTATCGAGCATCGTCAGGTCGGTGCCGTAGTAGCGGTAGCCCTTCTCCATGCGGAGCGCCTCGAGGGCGCGGTAGCCGATCGGTTCGGCTCCGGCGGCCGTGACCCGATCCCACACGGCGACCGCCCACTCGACTGGCGTCGACAGTTCCCAGCCCAGCTCGCCGGCGTAGCTGATCCGGGCGGCGTCGACCGGAGCCGGACCGACCCGGATCGCGCGTGACCGACGCATCGGGATGGCATCGTCACCGACCTCGTCGGCCGGTGCGCCCGCGGCGACCAGGACGTCCCGCGCGCGCGGCCCCCAGAGCCCGATCGTGGCGAGCTCCCCGCTCACATCACGGATGCTGACCGCGGCGTCGCCGGTGGTGACGTGGGCACACAACCAGGCCATCTCGGACGCCACGTAGCCCGCCCCGGTCACGACCCGGAATCGATCGTCCGCCGGCCGCGTGACCGTGACGTCGGCGACGATGCCGCCCCGCTCGTCGCACCACTGCGTGTAGATGACGCTCCCGACCGGGTGGTCGATGTCATTGGCGCTCACCCGCTGGAGGAGCCCGAGGGCGCCAGCACCCTCAACGGCGATCTTGCCGAACGAACTCAGGTCGATGATCCCGGCCCGCTCGCGCACGGCCCGCGCTTCCGCCCCGACCCGTTCGAACCATGGCGGTCGGGTCCAGCCGTACGCGACCTGATCGCGACCCGCCCGCCGCCACGGCCGGCCCGGGTCGTGATAGTCCGCGCGCTCCCAGCCCGCTTTGGTCCCGAACACAGCGCCGGCCTCCTGGAGCCGTCCGTGGAGCGCCGAGAGGCGCCGCGGTCGCCCGGCCAGGTCCGCGTCAAACGGGTAACGGAGTCGGTAGTAATCGGAATAGGTCTCGCGCGCCAGGCCGGCGGCGAACCCCGGGTCGCGATAGACGTCGCTGAACCGCCACGCCCGATACGGTCCGATGTCCACACCCGGGTCGCCGGCCGTGATCCAGCCCGCTATCGCCCGCCCGATCCCGCCACCGCCACCGAAGCCGTTGAGCGACAGCCCCGCCGCGACCCAGAACCCGCGAACCCCGGGGAGCGGTCCCAGCAACGGGTTCGAATCGGGCGTCATCGCGTCCGGATGGCAGACGAGGCGGATCGCCTCGGCATCGGCCAGGAACGGGAAGCGGCGGATCGCCCCGGCCATCAACGGCGCGAACCGATCCCAGTCGGGCGGCATCGACTGCGCCGCGTGCTCCCACGGCACGCCGTCCTCCCAGCGCGAGACTGGGTCAAGCTCATAGCCGCCGAACACCATTCCGCCGTGCTCGCTCTTGCCGTACACGAGGTTGTCCGGGTCGCGGAAGCAGGGCATCTCGCGCGGGAGCTCAGAGCCGGGGACCGCCTTGAGCGCGACGTGCTGGTGGTCGACCGGGGTCGATGGGATGAATGCGCCGACCATCGCGGCAACCTGCGGCGCCCACATCCCGGCGGCATTGACCACGAGCTCGGTTGCGATCGGACCGGCCTCGGTCAGGACAGCCGTGATCTCGCGCCGGGGCGACAACTCGAAGCCGGTCACGCGGACGCCGGTCCGGATCCGCACGCCGAGCGCGCGGGCCGCGTCGGCCACCGCGTACGTGGCCCCGTGGGGGTCGAGATGCCCGTCGCCGGCCAGGTGGACGGCGCCGTAGAGCGATTCCGGGGAGATCGCCGGCATCAGCCGTCGCGCCTCATCGGCGCCGATGACCCCGGCGTCGAGCCCGATGCCCCGCGCTCGGCTGGCCGTCCGCTCGAGTTCGAGCAGCTGGTCGTGACTCGATGCCAGGCGGAGGCTGCCGACGGTCTCGAAGGCGCCGAGCCTTCGATACAGCTCGATGCTGTAGCGGCGGAACGCCATCATCGAGGACGACGGGTTGAACGCGGTCACGAGTCCCGCGGCCTGGCAGGTGGACCCAGCCGTCAATTGCGCCTTCTCGACGAGGAGGACGTCCGTCCAGCCGGCCAGTGCGAGGTGGTAGGCGACGCTGCAGCCGGTGATCCCGCCGCCGATGACGACGACGCGTGCCTGCTCCCCGCTCATCGCCGGAACGATATCAGTGGCACGGAGCCAAGCCGCCGTCGGTCAGATCGCCGGTCGTCGGGAGGAAGGTCCATTCGTAGGAGGACTGGTGGAGGACGAGACGGATCACGCCGTGCGTGGTCGCCAAGCGGAGCTCGCTGTTGGCTGCGGTGGTCGGGAACGTGCGAAGCGCCGCCCCGCCAGTGCCCACGACGAACTCGCGGATCCCGCGGGCCCGATCCGCATGCCCAGCGGGGTCCTGTGGCGCGAAACGCTCGTAGTCGTGGTCGTGGCCATTGATGACGACATCGGCTCCGGCGTCGTAGAGCGCCCGCCAGAACGGCGCGACCTCGGTGTCGTTGCCGTGCACGCCGGAACTGAACCGGGGCTGATGCCAGATCGCGAGTGTGCAGGGCGCTGTCGAGGCCTTGAGGTCCGCCGCCAGCCAGCGACCTTGCGGCGAGTCCGCGCCGCAGCCCCCGACCGCCGAACAGTCCGAGTCGAGGACGACGACATGCCATGTGCCAAGGTCGTAGGCATACCAACTCGTGCCGTTCGGTTCCGCCGCGGGGCCGAAATACCCGATGTAACCGGCCAGGCCCTTGGTGATCCAGTCATGGTTCCCGGCCGCAGGCCGCGTGCGGTCGCGGAACCGGCCCCAGGTCGGGTCGTAGCAATCGCGGAACTTGGCGGCCGTGCCGCCTGGGTAGGCGTTGTCACCGGCCGTGAAGACATTGCCCGGGATGCCCTCGACCAGCGAAGCCGTCGCACTGTCGTCCTGGAGACCACAGTCGGCGATGTCGCCGGCCCCAACGAGGACCGGATCACCCGACGCCGATGGCGACGGGATCGGGCCGGACGGCGAGGTCGACGGGGACGGGGCCGAGGAACCTGGGCCCGACG